>NZ_JBSSFD010000006.1:0-191828 GCF_054062295.1 Lysinibacillus sp. TE18511 | reverse complement strand
ATGTGCAAAATAGCCATCTATCCGAAAAAAATAGGATAGATGGCCATTCGTCGTGCGTACCGAGAAGGTGCGCTTTTTTTATATTTCGGGCTTACTACTAAATGAACATTTACGAAATAATACAAAGGTTAACGACTGTAATGTTTACCTTTTGTTTACCTTGCTTTTAAGACCACCCATCATCACTGAGTGGTCTTTTATGGTTTATTCAACTAAGCCCAAGACATCGACAAACATTCTATCCGCATGTCAATCAACCATAAAAAATAGCCCCCTTATCAAATAAATAAGAGAGCTATATATAATTCCTAATCTATCACTTATCTTCAACTGGCTTTAGTAGATTTGCTGGAATAAAACCAAAATTCACATCTCCCACCATCAAATAACCATTGATCTCAATTCCTGGTGAATAAAAGACAGTTCCCTTCAACTCCTTATTAGAGTATCTTGTTTTCATCGGACCATTGTATCGTTCTTTATCTTCCGTTAATATATATGAGCCTTTATTTCTTGTTATCTTTTCAAAAATTCGAATATCAGTGCTATCAAGAATACCAGTATTAATAACAGGCCCTCCTTCAATATCTCCTGCACAATAATGGCGATATAATTTGCCATTCTCAATAGAAACTAATAATATTAATGGAGTGCAAACCTCTTCACGTTTTCCAACTTTTAAATACTAAGATTTACAAGCTGAGTATCATACATTTTATACATTTAAAATCCTCCTTTAAAAAATATATTATATATAGAATAGGCAATAACTGGCGACATTTCTAATTTATAAAAATGGCTATCCAATCCCATACAATATAATGAACACTTTTATTTTTACTAATTAAAAGCTCCTGATAGTTTGATAAATTTCAGAAAGCTCGAAAATATGGTTTCAATCTCTACATTTATAACAACAAATTCATCTAAAAAAACTGGAATATTTCCTACCATTTCAAATAAGTTTGAAGGCATATCTATACTATAAATCTTACTACATACAGCTGCTTGTAAGATGGCAAGCAAATTAGCTGTTAGGACTTCTTTATCGAAATGTCGATATAATTCTAATTCACTAAAAGCACTATAATATCCATCTGGTAGACTTGCAATTTCTATTGGCGATAGATTTTCTTGAATTATAAATGGTATATCTTGAATAGTTAAATACCCTTTTTCATAATTACTAGTGATATTTGTGTCACTAGAATTTACTTCGCTCATTATTTGAAAGATTTCTTCAAACCCTTTGAAATCTTCAATTTTGAAACTAACACTTTGTACCAATATTTTGTATTGATATTTTTCTAGTAATCTACATACTTCATTGCAATACTTCGAATACAATAAATTTTTCAATTCGTGATATTCAAAAGTTTTGCTATAATTATGGTATCGTAGCCTTTCAAAAAACTCTCTCCCAACAAGATCGGAACTTAGAATATTTATTTTTTCTGATGATAATTGAAAAATATCTAATTTTAAATCTTCATCCTTAGAATATATTTCTTGAATAAAATAACTAAACTCTTGATTATTTAAATTATCCACAAAGTAATCAAGAATATGCCTTATTCCTTTTTCTGATTTCGATTGGAATTCTTTAATTATTTCAACACTTTTTTCGATTTTCAAATATCCTTTTCGTTGAAACAAGATTAAGGGTTTCCAAATATTATGGACTGTATAATCTTTCCTAGCATAATAACTCGTAAATAATTTATATATAGAGTTCACGTCTATATATTTTTTCAAAAATAAGTTCAACCTTAAATAATCTTTTATATAACCTATTAATTGAAAAGAATCTTTGTCTTTGTAATGGTTAATAAACTCTTCTAATGAAAGGTTTAAAAATTCATTATCTTCTTCTAATAATCCTAATATCTTTAATTCATTTTTTACAGACTGCATTACTGACGGAGCGAAAAATTCTCGATGACTAAAGTCTCTAAAGATTTTCTTTACAAAATCCGTTATATCTTCTTTATTATCTATATAGTCATGTATTTTTTTCTTCCAAAGTACAAATTCTGAATTTATTGGAACCTCATTAATATAAATTGCTACAAATATTTTTCCTATTAAATCTTTAAATTCTAATTCACTACTTTCACGTAATAACCTGTGTGCCTTATTAAAATCAACCGAAGCCTCTAATATATCAAAATATCGATCTTCCGCCTCAAGTTCTTTTTGTATATCTAAATAAAAATTTGTAGTATCGTAATGATTATTAGCTTCAACCATTTCTAACGAAGAGTAGTTTCCCTCTTTTACAAAATACAACATTCCAAAAAGATAACCGGTACTTGTAATATCATCTTCAGTGTACCCATTAAATAATAAAGTATTAATATAAATATATAAAAACTCTTTTAAATTAGAGATGTGATCTCTAGCTAAAATATTCACAATTAAACTAAAATCATAATAATTATTTATTGTTAATTCGTTAGGAGCTATATTTTCAAGTGTAAATCTCAGTTGACTGTAAAACTCCTGAACCGCTTCTATATCAACTGTTCCTTTAAACCATTTTTCAAAGAAATTAATATCTGCATATTTTCTTGTAATCTCTAATTGTTCATTTCTACCAAAAGAGAAATGTAAATATCTGCTAATAAATTGTTTTTCCCCCGACATAATAGATTCATATACCTTATTTTTAATATCATCTATAACTTGTTCGACATTAGCATTTCCAGATAAAGATATTCTTAAATAAGTATTCAAACTATCATGTAATAAGGAGATTCTATTCAACTTGATTTCAAATAAATAAGGATGCTCATCTATTATCTGATTGATAAACATAGAAAAAGGCCCTAATAAAGTATTTATCTCTGACCTCATAAAATACGAATTAGATGTTAGGAACACTCCCAAAGTCTCTTTATTACTGTACTTCTTTGTTATGACATCATAATATTCATTAACAGTATCTAATTGGGGTAAATCTGGTACCGTTTTATTTATTTTATACGAATCAGCTACAAACCTAACCAAAATTGGATAACCTTGAGTTATTCGAAATATTTCTTTAGATAACATATAATCAGAAAAATGATATTGCTCATTCAAAAAGAAACTCGTTTGTTCAAAATTCCAATTTTGCAGTCTATATACTTCCCAATTTACGCTATATTTTAATGGTCTAGAAAGTATAATCACCTTAGCCCCACCAAGTTCCACACTATTTATAAATTGAATATATTTTTCTAATTCATATGGATTATAATTTTCGACATGATCTAGCCCATCTATAATTAACGTTATATTATTAATTTTTAATTCATAAACAATTTCATCAATATCTTTTTTAATTAGTTTCTTAAAAATTCGTTTTATTAAATCACTTATGAAATTGTCATATCTTAATCTATTTTGATAATCATAATCTTGATTAGATATCCAAAATCTATAGATTATTTTTTCTCCATTTACTTTTATATTATTAACTAAGTGACTTTTACCAATACCAGGCTTTCCCTCAATTAATAAAGGTTTTTGGTTAGCAATATGAAATTCCCTAACTTCAATAGTAGGATCCACTAATTGATTAGAATAAATTTGTAAAACAGGCAGCTCTTGAAGACTAATTACAAGTTCTCTTTCATCAAATTTCTTTTCAAAAAATGATTCTATAAGTGATATCCTCGGCAAATCTATTTCATAAAGTTTTTCTACCTTTGTTCTAATTTCTTCTCTAGATAAAGAAATTATATAGACATTATCAATCGAATAACTTGGTAAACCTAGTATTTCAGAGTTACACTCAATATCGATTTTCTTAACAAAGATAATATTTTTAGTAGCTGCCGTTGTATGTGGATTGGATTTAATTTTTGCAATACCATCACTTACAGTAATATTAGAAATATTTATTGCTTTAAAATCTTTCATTTGGCAAAACGTTTTAGTCCCATCCTTATTAACGATTACTAAATCGTCAAATTTATGCTCCACATCTGCCTCTATTTCTATCCCTAAAATTTCTCTCTCTACATCCATAAGAACTAATATATAAAAGGCAACAAGCTTTTGATATGAGTAACCAATGATAGAGTTTTTTGCTGTTTTCAATCTGAACACCTCTCTATGCTTATATCTATTCAAAACCTCACTTTAATCAAACAAAATCCCCTCAATAAATTGGAAGCTTTTTTATATTTAAGTCTATCTCTTTCGGACATACCATTTAAAATTACATAAACTTTGATTCCTTCAAAAAAGCATAATTTAAGTGTTTGACAATTAAACCCGTCAACTGGACTAAATTGATATGTGAAGACTTTTTGATTTTCACCTAAAACTTTTGTTCCCCAGTTAACAGCTTCGTTTTCAATTATATTAATCGCCTTATTAGTAAAGTTCATAGCCTCTTGATAATCTTCATTATTGAAGATTTCCGAAATAACTTTTATTTCTCCTTTGTATGTCTCATTGTTTCGATAAAAATATAAACCTCTAGCTATCGCTTCAAACGCATAAGTTAATTTGTGATTATCTGTTTCAATCATAGAGACAGGAAACTTATAATTTCCAACCTCTATCACCTCGCTATGTTTAACACTTAATAGCTGCTTATTTCTAGAGAGAGTTCTATTTATTTTAGTTTTTGTTTGAATAAAAGCTAAACTATTATTTCCAACTTTACTTGTTAATGTAGCCATTAAATATTCATCTAAACTAGATTTTTCAATATTATGTAAGTCACATGAAGGCACTTTAATTAAATTTTTTCTATAATTACCTTTGTAAAAATCTTTTATATCTTTTTCTTCTGGAAACATACACTTAGGTGGTACATGTTCCATAGATACTGCAGGTTTACCACACCAATAACAAATTCCTTGCAATGTACTATTCACCTCCAACAAATTAAGATTTCTTCAAACTAGCTATTACCTAAAATTATACATATATATGATGTGTAGATCATTCATAAAATAATTTATGATTTTTTATTTTTTCCTCTTCGAATATAAAAAACTTGCAGCTATACTATTTCAAATCGTAAGAAATGAGGAATTCAAATAAGCAAATTAGAACTCTATTTAATCTTAAGCCCGAATTCAAAAAAATAAGCGCACCTTACGGCACGCACGACGAATGGCCATCTAACTTTCTGCAGCACTGCAAGGGAAATTTACGATTCAACCTTGGAAAGGCTGGCAAGAAGCCTTTAAAGAAGTTTATATCATGACTTACCTATTTGAGTGCCAACAACAAAAATACTATTATGATATGCATAAAATCAACTATGAGTATAAAAGTATTAAATCTTCAGAAGGTACTTATTCACTTACTGATTATGCACCCACAAGTAAGGCAACGTTTTCGAAACTTAAATCTTTGATTACTATTTATGAAGGCAAACTTAACAATATTGGTGATGATAAATTTACTATGTCTAAAAGTTGGTTTAATAAATCCCAAAATGAACAGTTAATAAAAAAGTTACAGAACAATACTACAACCTATTTTAAAAACAATGTAAAAACACCAACAAAATTGAATATGTGGACTTGCTTCAAAGACCATAAACCTAAATTAAAAGGCAAAGGGTACACAAAAGGATTTGTAGCAGTAAATGCTAGGGCAACTAATGAATTTAAAGAGAAGGAATCCCTAGCTTACCTAGTAAATCGCTTTATGTACACCTATGAGAAGAACTTTTTTATTTCTAAAGGCATTGAAATTAATGAAGATATGTTTGCATTATCAGAACTACTTCAATGGATATGGAGAAGCCAAATTCGTGATGGATTACCGATTAACTTATATATACCAAGTAGTTGAATGCGAAATTTATTAAAACAATTTTTAAAGTAAGATAAACGCTTTCTGGTTTTAAACTGGAAAGCTACCCCTTTATTTTTAAATTTTCTCTGGCTTTTAATATGTACCAGTTCAAAGCAGTATTTTCTTTTAAACGCTTTATAATTATTGCTTCATCAATTCCCATTTCTCTTATTATCAAGAAGTTTAACAGCCCTTTTAACATCATAATAGTATTAAATAAATCATGAGTATCCTCAATTATATTTTTCTTACTCCCCTTCTCATAATGAGTGAGAAAATTTCTAGTATCAACTAATTGCGCTATGAATTTTTCACATTCGTCTTTTTCTCCAATTAAAAATAATTTCGAAGCTTCACCTAGACTTTCTAAAAGTTCTGTTAATCTAGTTCTTAAGTTAATCTTTTTTCCATTACTTTCACTTTTAACTCTATGATAGATTTCTAAAGCTTGAACATAGCTTAAAAAACTCGAATTAACATACATCGGTTTATAAAATTCCTCTGAGTACAACTCAAGAATAATTTTATAGTTCTCTCTAAAGCTAAACCAATTGTTTAAAATAACATCAATATTATCTTCAATGTCATCAAATTTTATTAACGATTTCTCAAGTTTGAAATTTTCTTCAATATTCATTTTTCTCAAAGTACGAAAGTGCATGTATTGATGCCTAATTTCACTTCCATTCTCGTTCCATGTTGTATCTAAATCTCCGTAATATATTATTGAAGTATCATACACAGGTTTGTTAATCAATGTTGTTAAAAGAATCCTTACAGAATTAATTATTTGCCTATACCATTCTATATTTTGATTTTTATTAGGAGTAATTCTTAGGCAAGTTTCATTTTTCCAGTTAATAGTTTGTGGACTTGTAGTTATCTTTGGGTTATCAACTTCCTCGATTAAAAAATCTAACCCTTGAATATTTACTTTGAAATTCTCAGCATCTTCCCACTCTATACTTTTTAAGTAATTTCTTCTATTTAGTCTTTCAAAACTTTTCTTATAATGATTTCTATTAATCCATTCTGCTAGATATGTCGGGAAAATCACCATAGAATTAAAAGTAATATCATTCTTTTTCTCGAAATGCCCTCCTACAATAAATTCATTCACATAAAAAGTTTGAGTAGTAAATCCTGGTGCACTAAAAGGCGATTCTATTAACTGTACATTGAATAAGCTAAACTTTTCCCCTTTGTCAGAAAAACCAAATATGGTGTCATGTTTTATACCCGTTGGCAAAAAAAAGTCATCTTCCCCAATACAACCGATTAATTCCAATGTAATTCTTTCATGTGTATAAAATAAAATCCCTGATACTTCCTCTGTAGAATTAGGAAGCCTCCAATAACCTTTAATTTGAAACTCATCATTTATTCTGTGTTTCATAGCTTTTGCACCTGACATTTAAATACCACCCTACTAAAATTTATATTTATACCTCTAGTAATTCAGTTTTATTTATTTTACTAGATTATTAACCATAATTTATAAAATGTTTTCCAATAACTATTGAAAAGTTAGTAGTTTTCACGGCTTGGCCATCTGTAAAATTATCTTTTTTAATTTATCAATTATTTTGGTCATCCTAATAAAGTCATACAAAAAACATAGATAAAGTAATAAAAAACCTTTAAACTAGGAAACACTTTTTATACATGAAGCCAGAGTTGAGGAAAATGGCTTGGTGCAAAAATGACTGCCTACATTTCAGAAACTCACTTAATAGAATCTGAAACATAGCCAGCCACTCGCTTTATGTACATGAATCCGTCATTTGAGGTATCCGTATATGTATGCCCTTGTTAAATGTGATTCTTTCAAATCAATACACATAGTTTCTACTTCTGCCCCCGAAACGTCTTGTAATCCGTCTACATGCCTTCTGTGTGTATCGTAAATGCTTATTCTACTGTTATGAGAAACTCAACAACAATTACAATGTATTATGTATTCTGCATGACCTTAATCATTCAGACCTTCCACTCCTAGCCATTAATGATCGCTGGCACCATTCAGATACCCAAGCCAACAAGGAAGCTTGTAGTGGTATCCTAGACATTTGTTTGCATCGGGAATGTCATAACCTTTCCAGTTTTATTTTGATTCGAGTTAGTGGGCAACCTCGAAAGAGTTTTACCTAAAAAAGACAATAGGAAACTAGACCTTTGCATTTTAACTTTTTTTGCAGTAAAATAAAGGCAATATAACTCATATTTAATTGTAGGTAGTGCTATATTTGATATTGAGTTCAGTCACCTATTGCGAGTAGGTGGCTTTTTATTTTTGTTACTTTTTGTCATTTAAAATTTGTTAAAGATAATTTCTTAGCTTATCTGATACATCAGTTAATTCAGTATGTAGATATTTGGTTGTTACAGATAAATCGTTGTGTCCTAGTGCTTTTGAAACCAATAACAAATCATTGGACTTCGCATATAGGTTTTTTGCGAATCCACGTCTTAATGCATGTGGATTCATATTTTTAATTCCGTATTTCAATGTGTATTTCCTAAGTTGTTTCTGAATTGAATTAGATGTAATAGAATTAGATGTTGGCTTTCCTTTAATCGTAATAAATAAATTATCATTACGTTCTTTGTATTCATCTCTAATTAAACGGTTCTGTTTTATCATGACCTGTAACAGATAAGTCAATTGTTCATCTAAAGGTAAAATTAATCCTTTATGATTCTTCATAACTTCTCCGTCAAGTTGCAGTCTTTGATTAACAAAATCAACATGTTTTTCTTTCATTCGTGCAATAGTTCCAATCCTTAATCCACAACGATACATCAATAAAATTGCAGTGGCATTTCTTAAATCTAGAAACTTTGTATAGTCAAGAACAGATAAAAGTAAATTTACATCTTCATCTGTAGCACCTTCTTTGATTTCAGTATCCACTTTTTATTTACTGACCGCCAAAACTTATTCGTGAACCATCCATTATCAAAACAACGTCCCAGAAATGCTTTAAAACACTTTAAACGTGTTAATTTAGTTGTATTTTTGACGTTCATCTGTTCCAGCCAAGAATAAATTACATCGCTAGTTATATCCATCAGATACACAACATTTGTATCTCTGATAAAATAATGAACAATTGTACTATAATCGTATAGCGTTCTTTCACGACAACCACTGACTTCAAGTTGTTTCAGAATGACTGACAACGCTTGTTCAATTGTCACATCAATACGTTTTTCTTCAGGCATTCTAACTTGAATTAACGGTTGTTCAATTTGGATATCAAATATCCCCTTCTTTTTAGTCAAAAGAAAAAAGCACCTCCACCTATAATTCATCAGTACAGAAACTCGACTGACCGAGTACTGTAAAATTGAATCATAAGCGAAAGTGCTTATTTCTCTAAGTATAACGTTGTAAAACTGGACGTCCCAGGAGGGATTCGAACCCCCGACCGACGGCTTAGAAGGCCGTTGCTCTATCCTGCTGAGCTACTGAGACATGATGTCATCTCTATATAAACTATATTAAGGACAATATTTATTATATGTGCTTTAAAGCATAATGTCAACATTAATTTTACTATGAAGGCAAGGTTTGCCTCATGATAAATATTATATGATTTCATATACCCCTTTATGCCATTTCTCAAAACTACTTTTGCTAATCATAATAGATTTTTTGTTAAAATAATCAAAAGCAAAAAAACTGGAGGAAGCTTAAATGTTCAAAGATTTAATAGTAGTTGTAACTGGTGGTGCACAAGGGATTGGCAAAGGCATTGTACTTGCATATACACGAAAAAGTGCCAATGTTATAATTGCCGATGTAAATAAGGAATTAGGTCAGTAATTGGAAAAAGATTTACTGGAGCAAGGTTATTCTGTTCTTTTTGTTCAAACAGATGTTACGAAAGAACAAGAAGTTGTTTCATTAATGCAAAAAGCAGTTGATCATTTTGGTACTATCCATATTTTAATTAATAATGCAGGGAAATTCCAACATAAATCTCTTTACGACGTAACTTTGGATGAATGGAATAATTTGATTCAAACCAATTTAACTTCTTTCAGCGGGTGTCCAAACTCTCGCTGAAAGAAGTTAAAGCCACCGGCGGATGTCACGGAATCGGAATGGAGTTCTTTGTGCGAGCACAAAGCCGATTCTGGCCGCAATTATGCCGAGGCATAATTGATCGAGTGCTTTTTTATGTGCAAGAGAAGCTGCACAAATTATGCGAACAAATAACAATGGTGGTTCTATTGTTTCTCTAGCTTCTACACGCGCTGAGATGTCTGAGCCCCATACCGAAGCCTATGCAGCAACAAAAGGTGGGATTGTCGCATTAACACATGCTTTAGCACGATCTTTAAGTCCAGATAATATTACAGTTAATTGTATTTCACCTGGTTGGATTGAAACAGGTGATTATGAACAGCTTCGTCACATTGATCACGAGCAGCATTTATCGGGGCGTGTTGGCGTGCCTGAAGACATTGCACAAGCTTGTTTATATTTAACAAGCCCAGTAAATAATTTTGTCACAGGCATTAATCTAACTGTCGATGATGGGATGACAAAGAAAATGATGTATGAAGAATAACTTATTCAACCCTTTCATAATTATTCTTTCATATATGGAAGTACCTCAGAGTATTCTAGATTAGAAAGAATATTAGAAGGAGTGGATACTCATTGTTCTCTTACCCAGATGGATATTATATGAATCCTTTAGGCACGCTCTATAATACCTCTCACGCCCAATATACCGCACCGATTCGCCATTTTTCACTACCACAGAACGATTGTCGACGCTGT
Organism: Lysinibacillus sp. TE18511; assembly: GCF_054062295.1. NCBI lineage: Bacteria > Bacillati > Bacillota > Bacilli > Caryophanales > Bacillaceae > Lysinibacillus > Lysinibacillus sp. TE18511. Next base: position 181,225 of record NZ_JBSSFD010000006.1, on the reverse strand, counting down.
ATTAGTAAAGCTGAAGCTGATTTTATGGCAATGAATCGTTTATTATGGATGGAGCACGTCAATTGGACGAGGATGACGATTATCAGTATTGTCTTTGGCTTACCTGACTTACCCTATGTGCAGGAACGACTGCTACGAAATGCGACCGACTTAGGCAATAGTCTACGTCCATTTTACGGTGACCAAATTGCTGATCGTTATACGGAGCTGATTAAAGAACATCTTATCATTGCAGCACAGTTAGTGACTGCAGCTGCTAAAGGGGATGCAGCAACAGCAGAGGCAAAAGAAAAGGAATGGTATCGTAATGCTAACGACATCATCATATTTTTGAATCGAATTAATCCATATTTGAGTATAGAGGCAGTGCAAAAAATGTTCTATACGCATTTAGCTTTAACAAAAAAAGAAGCTGTAGCAATGATTCAGAAAAACTATCAAGAGGGTGTTCAAATTTTTGATGTCGTTCAGGCCGAGGCAATTGCTATGTCGGATATGATTGCTAGTGCCATTGTGATGCAATTTTGCTATCTTTTTTATTAATGTTATTAATAAAACCAGCTCTTTTGACAAAGTTAATTTGTTAATAAAGCTGGTTTTTCATTTCCACTATTGGTGGATCAATTCTAGCCTTTTGTATTTTTGAATAATGAGCTATTGGATGAGTTCCTTTTGTTGTTTTATTCACAAAAGGAGCTAGTGTATTGCTTACGATATCAATATTGACCCGTTGCAACTGCCATGGCATATGACTTATATCTATGCGCAGTAAGGAATTTTTCCATTTCGACCAAGAATGATAACGTTCCACCAACCATTTTTCTAAGGTAGAACTCATTATTGCACCGGAAATCGGTTGATATGAAATCTTCAACCTTTCAGCCAGCGCTCCGTGATGTAAACTTGTAAAAGAAAAATGGTTACCTCTTTGTTTTAAAGATATTTTTGAATGGCGATATGATAGACTGCCTTTTGTAGCTATTTGTACAATAAAACGATTCGTAACATCTAAGTTAAAAAAATAAATACCTTTCACGCCGTTATATGTAACATATGTGCGGACATTAAGCTGTAAATAGGAATCCATCCCAGGGAATGGTGGTAGAAATCTCAAGCGTTGTCCTTTTACTTTAAAAAGGACAACACTAAGCCAAGCGTTATTTTCATAGAGATCCAGTTGCAATTCTTGAGGGATGTACGGCTCTATTTCATTAGGTGATATTGGCCAATGTAGAAACAACACATCTTGCCATATTTGCGTCATAATCCACGGTTTGCTCCACATAAAATAACTCCCTTCTGTACTAAAATTCTTTCCTACAAAGGAGTTATTCAAACGAAAATGATTATTTTTGTTCTGAATCGAACGTTTCTTTTTCAATATATTTGTAATATAAATTGCGTAATTCGGATTCTTTATAATTGCCTAAATGACTTTTATATTGTGGATGCACCAAAATTCCATGCTCTCGAAGTTGCTTAACAAACCAACCTTTTGAATACTTATACACGTCACACATTCTCCTTCACATATATTCATACATAGCGTATGCTCAGGAGTTTCGTGTGGTTACGGTTATTGCACATAAAAAAACGAAGGAATTTATCCCTCGTTTTTAACTTATGTGCCACAAAAAGTTCGATACGGTTGGTTAGACGGTGTTGGTAATGTAGCATATTCCCGCTGCTCCTTAGTATGTGCAAAGGGCTGTGCAAGAGCGTTCAGTAATCGATGCATTACACTGTAGTCTCCACATGCAACAGCAGCCTCTAATGCTTCTTCTACACGGTGATTTCGCGGAATTACTGCTGGATTATGATCCCGCATTAATTGGTGAGACATGTCTGTTGTTTCCTGTTGTCTTTCACGTCTTCCAAGCCATTTCTGATGCCATTCTTTAAATTCTTTTGCACTAAATAACTTTGATTCATCAAAATTATCGAAGGTTAATGCAATAAATGTATTCGTATAGTCTGCCTGATACTGCTGCATTAACGATAGAAACTCTTCAATTAGTGCTACGTCCTGATCTTCTTCGTTAAATAACCCAAGTTTTGCTCGCATACCTGTTAACCAGTTTGCATAATACAGCTGTGGATATTGTTGTAATGTCTCTTGAGCTAGGTTTATGGCATCTTCCTGATTTTCATCGATTAATGGTAATAACGATTCAGCAAAACGTGTTAAATTCCATCCCCCGATATTAGGTTGGTTACCGTACGCATAACGACCTTGTCGATCAATCGAGCTAAATACTGTCGCAGGATCATAGATATCCATGAAAGCGCAAGGACCATAATCAATCGTCTCCCCACTAATGGCCATATTATCTGTGTTCATGACACCATGAATAAAACCGACTAGTTGCCATTTTGCAATGAGAGTTGCTTGCTTCTTCATGACTTCCTGAAGTAGGTAGAGATAACGATTTTGAGCTTTATCAACATTTGAAAAATGACGCTCCAAAGCATAATCTGCCAAAGCCTTTAGCTCCTCTTCAGTTCCCCAATTTGCTGCGTATTGGAAAGTTCCCACTCGCAAATGACTACTTGCAATACGAGTTAAAACTGCACCAGGGAGCTCGGTTTCACGAATAATCATTTCACCTGTAGTCACGACAGCCAAGCTTCGAGAGGTTGGAATACCGAGTGCATGCATTGCTTCACTCATAATATATTCACGTAGCATTGGACCAAGTGCTGCTCTGCCATCTCCACCTCGGGAATAAGGGGTTCTTCCTGAGCCTTTCAGCGCGATATCAAATCGTTCATGATTTGGTGTTATTTGTTCACCTAACAACAGCGCCCTTCCATCTCCTAGCATATTAAAATGCCCAAATTGATGTCCGGCGTAAGCTTGGGCAATGGGCGTGCCACCAGTTGGGCTGTTGTTACCTGCAAAAATTGCGACCGCTTCTTCGTTTTGCTGAGCATTGAAATTTAATCCAAGTGACTGTGCGACCGCTTCATTTAACATTACTAATTTTGGTGAACGAACTGGATTTAAAGTGAGTGATGTATAAAAAATACTTGGTAGGCGGGCATAGCTATTATCAAAATTCCATCCTATTGTATTGTCCATGTTTTCTCCTTTATCGTTTATAGTTATTTTTTCTATTTCATCATAAACAATTCATAGCCATTTTTACCATTTAGCTTTCTGCTAATAAAACAAAAACGCTTTGAGTTATTTTAACCTAAGCGTTTTTGTTCCATCATTTTCGTATAAACTTGTGAGTGGAAATACAGTGATGATCATCTGTAAAAAACTTTACTTCAAAATACGTATCTTCAATCTCGACAAGGGCAAAGCTTTTTTCTTTACGACCACGTGGTTTTAATAAGCTCCCCGGATTTAAAAATAAGACATCCTCAATCATTTCAGCAGCAAGAATATGAGAGTGCCCAAAGCATACAATTTGCGCATCTACCTCTTTGGCACGATATGATAATGACAAGATTGAAGTTTTAACATTGAATAAATGACCATGTGTTAAAAAGACTGTTACGTCCTCTATATCGAATACTGCTTCATCCGGAAAAGCTTGATCGATATCACAATTTCCTCGTACTTTCTTCATACCATCCAATGCTTTATGTGAGAATGGAAGCTCACTATCTCCACAATGAATGAAAGTATCGACTTTTGGGTAAAAGCCTCGAACTTTTTCAATCACATCACTATCGCCATGTGTGTCACTCATGACCAGTATTTGCATGGATATCACCTCTTATTTTATAAGATTTGGCAATTGTTCCTTCAGCTTACGAATCGCATTCCCACGGTGGGAAATTGCTCCCTTTTCTTCGGCAACTAGCTCAGCCATCATACGGTTTAAGCTTGGGACAAAGAAGACAGGATCATAACCAAACCCATTAGCACCACGTTTTTCGTGTGCAATGACACCTTCACAAGTACCAAAAACTGTTGTCGTTTCAAAACCTGGCCCCGCAATAGCGATGCAACAGCAGAAACGTGCAGTACGCTTTTCATCTTCGACATTCTTTAGGTTTTCTAACAGCTTAACCATGTTTGCTTCATCATCATGATCACCAGCGTAACGTGCAGAATAAACGCCTGGCTCACCATTTAATGCGTCAACAGCTAAGCCACTATCATCAGCAATAACAATTGTGCCTAGCTCTTTTGCTAATGTTTCTGCCTTTATGATGGCATTTTCCTCAAAGGTAGTGCCTGTTTCATCTATTTCCATTTCTGGTGCAACATCAAACATCGTTACTACTTCATAGCCAAGTGGACCAAATAATGCTTCGAAATCTTTTGCTTTTCCTTTATTTTTAGTGGCAATCACTACTTGATTCATATTATTCATTTCCTCCCACTTTGTTAGCCAAACCACCTAGTGTCTCTTTTTGAAGTGCAATCAATTGTTGAATGCCCTTTTCACCTAACGCTAGCAGTTCATTTAATTCTTCACGAGAAAACGTTGCTTCTTCGCCTGTCCCCTGTAGTTCAACAAATTGACCTGCCCCTGTCATAACGATATTCATATCTACGGCAGCAGCGACATCTTCAACGTAGTTTAAGTCTAAAACTGCCCCTTGCTCTTCAACAATACCAACACTTGTTGCAGCTAAATAGTCTGTTACTGGGAACTTTTCTAGTTGTTTTTCTTCTGCAAATTTGGCAATTGCCTGTGTCATCGCTACAAATGCGCCTGTAATTGAGGCTGTACGTGTGCCTCCATCTGCTTGAATCACATCACAGTCAATCCATACAGTACGCTCGCCAAGCGCTTCTAGGTCAACTACAGCACGTAATGCTCGACCAATTAAACGTTGGATTTCCATTGTACGGCCATTGACTTTGCCACGAGATGATTCGCGCGGTGTACGCTGTGCTGTTGCACGAGGTAGCATCGAGTATTCTGCCGTGATCCAACCTTTACCTTGTCCACGTAAAAACCCAGGAACCTTATCTTCAATCGTTGCTGTACAAATTACTTTTGTATTGCCTACTTGAATTAAAACTGAGCCTTCTGGGTGTAATAAATACTCACTATCTATTTTCACAGGACGCAGTGCATCTACATTTCTTCCATCAAATCTTGTCATCATTTTTTCCTCCTAAAAACTTTCGCGCCCTCATCTTACCATAATTTTATCCTTCAAAAAAGTGCTCAGTCCCTTATGTACAATGCTAAAAATGGCAAAAATCAGCCTAGCCCACTGCTAAGCTGATTTTTTATTTTAATGTAATACGTTTTATATTGAGAGTACCTTGCTCAAGCCAATTTTCAGCAATCGAACGGAAAATTGGAACAGAACCGGTTGCAAAAAATTTATGAGCAGGCACTGCATCTGTGTCAGCCAAAGTACCATTATACGCAAGCATTTCTTGAACATCCTTTGCTGTTTCCTCTGCGGAAGATAGTACAAAGACTTCTTCTCCGACCACAGCTTCAATTTGTTTTTGCAATATTGGATAATGTGTACACCCTAGTATAACTGTATCAAATTGTTCATTTTTCAACGGCTTTAAGCCTTCTTCAATTAGTTTATTTGCAAATTCACCTTTATATTCGCCACTTTCTACAAGTGGTACGAATGTTGGACATGCCAATGGAATAATATGTGTTGACGTATTCAGTGACAATAATGCTTCCTCATACGCCGCACTTTTAATAGTTCCTTCTGTTGCAAGCACAACGACTTCATGTCGCTTCGTTTTCTTTACAGCTGCACGTGCGCCAGCATTAATAACGCCTAGTACCGGAAAAGGCATATTTCTTTGTAAACTTTCGAGTGCTACTGCAGTCGCTGTATTACAAGCAATGACGAGCATTTTGATATTCATTTTCTCTAGTGCTTTTGCCATTTGCCAAGTGAAGTTTCGTACTTCCTGACGAGTTCTCGGACCATAAGGACATCTTGCTGTATCACCAATATAATAGATCGTTTCATTTGGTAATCGCTTCATTATTTCTTTTGCTACGGTCAAACCGCCTACTCCTGAGTCAATAACGCCTATCGGGGCATTCATACTTTCCGCCTCAATCCTGTTTCATGTGTACATGTAGTTTTTCTAAAAAGCTTGATAATTGCTCGACTTCTTGTTCGTTAAAACCAACAAGTTTTTCTTGCAAATATTGCTGTCTTTTTTCAATTACTTCTTGAATAATACGTTCGCCCTTTTCGAGAAGATGAACAACAACGACACGACGATCATTTTCGTCACGCACACGTTTGACTAATTCATTCTTCTCCATCCGGTCCACTAAATCTGTTGTTGTACTAAAAGCTAAGTATAATCGGTTTGACAAGTCGCCAATTGTTATATCTCCAAGCTCTTCTAACCACTGTAATGCAACAAATTGTGGCGGCGTAATCGCATATTGTGAAACAATTTCTCTTCCTTTTTGTTTCACAATGGCCGCTATATAGCGTAATTCCTTTTCAACCGTTGCAACGGTTTCAGGTGAGTGCTTTGTTAGTTCATCCGACATATAACTATTTCACTCCTAAAAATACGTTGAATAGTTCTATTTTGTCGTTTTTTCTCTGAAATAGCAAGTGTCCATTAGTCTAATTTGAATTCTTCTAAGCGTAACAGCTCAATTAACGCCTGAGATCGGTTCGTTACACCTAACTTTTGAATTGTGTTGGAAATGTGATTTCGCACTGTTTTTTCACTGATACCAAGTTGCTCTGCAATATCCCTCGTTGTTTTTTCAGCTAATAAAAGCGCAAATATTTCACGTTCTCGGTTAGTTAAAAGAGAACGATGATGAGAGCTATTCATTTTCAGTTACACCCTCCTCCCCCGCACGTATTGTAACTTATGTTAAGGAACGAGGAGCGGTGACGGCTATTTTCATGAATATTACATGTTTCCTGAAAAATTTTGAAAACCGCTTCCATAAATCCGTAAATTCATGTGAAATTGCAATTTCATCAGCCGAAATGTTTGTTAATGGCGAAAAAATGCCTCAATACTCTCTATCTATTTTTAGCTCCGTAACCTACAATATTTTGAATCGACTTTTATGTTACAGAATCCCCATGCTAACGAGTTGAGCACTTGTTTCTTCAGATAGAGGTACACTCTTCCCAGTCCGAGGATCCATTTGCACTATCGTACCACGACCCGTAAAGCAAACCCCATCATGTTGGTTTTTCGCTAAATAATGAATATCCATCGATGAGTTTCCTACTTTCGCTATCTTCGTATAAATTTTTAGGACATCATCAAAGAAAACTTGCTTCACGTAGTCACACTGTAAGTCGGCTACGATCGGAATACTATCCACATTTTCATCACTTACTGAAGGCATTAGAATCCCTAAATGGCGAAAATAATCGATTCGTGCCTGTTCAAAATATGTAAAGCTAACTGTATTGTTCATATGACCGAACATATCCGTTTCTGAAAAACGTACACGCACCTCAGTAAAAAACGAAAAATCCTTTGCCCAGTTCTGAAAATCTCCGATATAATTTGCTTTCATCTTAACCATCCCCCTAATTTTCATTCACTTCTTCTAAGCTACATACAGAATTAGCGAACAATAATGAATATATATTCATTATATAAGAAAACATTAAATCGTCATAGAAAATCCGAATTTTCACTCATTTTTTTCCAACAAACTACCCTATCTTCGAGATCAGTCAACTATCCTTATTCAATCATTGGTCCTATGCTTAAGCTGTATTTGTAAGAGCACTGTCTTTATATCAAAAGATTAGGGGAGGCACAATGTGAAGCTTTCTCAAACGCTTCGCCGATTGACTACGGGGTCTCCTCGGCTTGTTGTCACAAATATCGTAGTTAAAGAATTCTTTTAGTTTATTAATCTTTATCGAATAATGCCCCTTAGGATAGAACTGCCTGTAAATTACTTATTTTAAAATAGAAAAAAACTCCCCCACACATTTAGTGTAAGGGAGTTTAGGAGTAAAGCTTGTACTATTAGTCTACGAAGTGGTCAGAACCGAAGAAGTTACGGAACATTTGCACTGTAGTTGCACGGTTTAATGACGCGATAGATGTTGTTAAAGGAATACCTTTTGGACAAGCAGCTACACAGTTTTGTGAGTTACCGCAGTTTGCAAGGCCTCCATCACCCATAATTGCATTTAAACGTTCGTCTTTAATCATGGCACCCGTTGGATGAGTGTTGAATAGACGTACTTGTGATAATGGTGCTGGTCCGATGAATGAAGCTTTTTCAGACACGTTTGGACATGCTTCCATACATACACCACAAGTCATACATTTAGATAATTCATAAGCCCATTGACGTTTACCTTCTGGCATACGTGGACCTTCACCTAAATCATAAGTACCATCGATTGGAACCCATGCTTTAACTTTTTTAAGTGCATTGAACATACGATCACGGTCAACTTGTAAGTCACGAATAACCGGGAATGTTTTCATAGGCTCAAGGCGAACTGGTTCAGTCAATTGATCAATCAGTGTTGAACAAGATTGACGCGGACGGCCATTGATAACCATTGAACATGCACCACAAACTTCTTCAAGACAGTTCATGTCCCATGCAACTGGTGTTGTTTTTTCACCATTTGACAAAACAGGATGCTTTTGAATTTCCATTAATACAGAAATGACGTTCATACCATGGCGGTAAGGAACTTCGAATTTCTGCCAGTAGCCATTGCCACCTTGTGTATCTTGACGTAAAATTTCAACTTTTACCATTCTTCCAGTATTAGCTGCGATATCCATAATTCTTAGTCTCCTTTCGCAGAGTAATCACGTTTACGTGGCGGGATTAATGAAACGTCAACTTCTTGGTAAGTGATGATTGGCTCACCCGTAGTTGGATCAAATTTCGCCATAGTTGTTTTTAAGAAGTTTTCATCATCACGTTCTGGGAAATCTGGCTTATAGTGAGCACCACGAGATTCGTTACGTAATAATGCACCTTTTGTCATTACTTTCGCAAGTAGTAACATATTTTTAAGCTGACGTGTAAAGTGAGCACCTTGGTTACTCCACTTTTGCGTATCGTTGATGTTGATGTTATCCCAACGTTTTAGAAGATCATCAAGTTTTTTCAATGTATCTTCAAGTTGATCGTTGTAACGTACTACTGTCATAGTAGCTGTCATCATTTCGCCAAGCTCTTTATGAATCAAGTAAGCGTTTTCTGTGCCATCCATTTTCATGACAGCATCCCATTTTGCTTGCTCTTCTTTTACGCGAGCATCATAAATTTCTTGCGGAAGATCTTCAGCATGCTTTTTAAGATGTTTAACGTAATCTACTGCGTTTGGTCCAGCAACCATACCGCCATAGATAGCAGATAATAATGAGTTTGCACCAAGACGGTTTGCACCATGTTGAGAATAATCACATTCACCTGCTGCAAATAGACCAGGAATTTCAGTCATTTGGTTGTAGTCAACCCATAATCCACCCATTGAGTAGTGAACTGCTGGGAAGATTTTCATTGGTAATTTACGCGGGTCATCCCCTACGAATTTTTCGTAGATCTCGATGATACCACCTAGTTTAACGTCTAATTCATGTGGATCTTTATGAGAAAGATCTAGGTATACCATGTTTTCGCCGTTGATACCAAGTTTTTGGTTTACACAAACGTCGAAAATTTCACGTGTTGCAATATCACGTGGTACTAAGTTACCATATGCAGGATATTTTTCTTCCAAGAAATACCAAGGCTTACCGTCTTTGTAAGTCCAAATACGGCCACCTTCACCACGAGCTGATTCTGACATTAGACGGTTTTTGTCATCTCCAGGAATCGCTGTTGGGTGAATTTGGATGAACTCACCATTCGCGTATGAAGCACCTTGTTGGTAAACGATAGAAGCAGCAGAACCTGTATTAATAACAGAGTTTGTTGTTTTACCGTAGATAATACCAGGGCCACCAGTCGCCATAATAACAGCGTCTGCACGGAATGATTTGATTTCTTCTGTACGCATATCTTGCGCTACGATACCACGACAAACGCCGTCAGGATCGACTACTGCACCAAGGAATTCCCAGTGCTCATATTTGTTCACTAAACCAGCTACTTCGTGAGAGCGAACTTGCTCGTCTAGTGCGTATAGTAATTGCTGACCAGTTGTTGCACCAGAGAAGGCTGTACGGTGCATTAAAGTACCACCGAAACGACGGAAGTCAAGAAGACCTTCTGGTGTACGGTTGAACATTACACCCATACGGTCCATTAAGTGAATAATACCAGGGGCTGCATCACACATACCCTTAACTGGTGGTTGGTTTGCTAAGAAGTCCCCACCGTATACTGTATCATCAAAGTGGATCCAAGGAGAATCCCCTTCACCTTTTGTATTTACCGCACCATTAATTCCGCCTTGCGCACATACAGAGTGTGAGCGTTTTACAGGAACTAATGAGAATAAATCAACTTCAGTACCAACTTCAGCTGCTTTAATCGTTGCCATCAGACCAGCTAGACCACCGCCGACAACAATTATTTTGCTTTTCGCCATGATTATTTCTCACTCCTCTTTAAAAATTGCAATGATTGAATGGACTCTATAGTATCTTCTATTAAATTAAACGAAAGATAAAATAGCAGCCACACCAACTACACTTAGAATTACGAAAATAATGTTTGTTACGTAAGTAGCAATCTTTTGAGACTGAGGAGATTGTGTAATACCCCAGCTTACTAGGAATGCCCATAAACCGTTTGATAAGTGGAAAGTTGCTGATAAAATACCAACAATATAGAATCCAAGCATAAATGGATTCGCAACGATATCTGCGATCATATTGAACTCAACATCTGCACCTAACGCTTTTTGGATACGTGTTTGGAAAATATGCCAAGCAATGAAAATCACTAAGAATACACCAGTGAAACGTTGTAATGAGAACATCCAGTTACGGTATGTACTGAAACGCCCTGTGTTTGGTGAAGCAGTGAATGCAATGAAGACACCATAGAATGCGTGGAACAATAATGGGATATAAATAATTACCCATTCCATTACTAACAGAAGACTATGTGGAATTAATTCCATCTTACCTACTGCATCATTGTAAGCTTGTTCACCACCAACAGCAGTGAAGTTCATTGACAAGTGGAACATCAGAAACAGACCTACTGGAATGACACCAAGTAGAGAATGTAAACGACGCCATAAAAACTCTCGATCTTTCGACAAGACTGTTACCCCCCTTAGTACTTAAAATAGCACAGCAAAGAAGTCATCATTTTGTAAATGATACCTCATTGACTGTGTATTTCATCATGGTACAATATTATGACATGTTTATTGTACTCTCAAGTGCTACGAGCGTCAAGGCAACTCGGCGTTTTTCACAGCCCTTATTAAAGAAATAATCTAGTACGTGATGCATCGTTTTTTCTCGGAAAAGCCACCTTTACTTTATTAACGTCAAATTTTAAGAAAATTCTAAGAAAGAAGGATTTCAATGTTAAACACTTCATCTCCTACAATCTCATCATTTGGCTATGAGATAATTCGCGATCATATTCTATCTACCATTCTTGGCAAACATGAAGATGACGTCCTTTATTGGGCAGGAAAAGAGCTTGCTCGAAAGTTCCCATGTAAAAGTCAAGATGAACTTATCGCATTTTTCGCAGATGCCTGCTGGGGTAATTTAGAGCTTATGAAAGAATCGAAGGATGGACGTATATTCCAACTGACAAATGATCCAACAATTTTACAAATCGGTTTACGTAGCTTTAGACTTGAAGCAGGATTTATAGCTGAACAAATCCAGCAAGCAAAAGGTTATTTAACAGAATGCTATGATGAAAAGCGTGAAAAGCAACAAAACGTTATGTTTACAGTGAAATGGGACGTCAAAGAACGAATCATGCACACCGTTCCTACCGAATAAAATGAAAAGGATTGTCGTCCCAAATTGATGGATGACAATCCTTTTCTATTTCTATATTTATAGTTGAGCATGTCTTTCTTTTAAAAGTACATCTATTAACGACATAAATGCTTCCAAAATATTAAGTGAGTGTTGAATCGTTTCCTCTAAATTAATAATTGACAATTCATTAACTAATTTTTGAGCAGCCGTATGTACTAATTCATGAGGTTGTTCTATACGACGAAACTCCAGTAAATTCTGATATTGCTCAAAATGTCCATAATACCATTTCCCAAACGCACATTGATGATGCGTTTTTAACGTTTCTTTATGTCCTGCCTTTTGAATAGCATTTCGCAAAAAACTAGCATGATCCATTAATCTTGCTGCCAATTGGCTAATTACCGTTTGCTCTGAGGGCTTTCGAATTGTCGGTGCAATAACATGTAACATTTCAAATACTTGATTCTGTATTATTTCCGAGAAGTCACTTGTATGTGATAATTCTGTCATTGTTACAGCTAAACGATCTACAGCTACTACATTCTCTTCTGATGCAGCTGTTATTTGATGAATTCCACTTGCTACTTCTTCAATATTTTTACTTGTTGCTGTCAAATTAGCAATATTACCTTTCATGATACTTAAAAAATCAGTGAAGTAATGTTCGACTTGTTCAATATTTTTTAATGTATTATGTAATTGCTTATCGATAACTGATCGAATCTTCGTCATTTCTTGCAATGAATCTTTCGAGCTATTAGCTAACTTTCCTACCTCCATCGCGACAACATTGAAGCCCTTCCCTTGCTCACCTGCACGTGCAGCTTCAATAGAGGCATTTAAGGCTAGTAGTTGTGTTTGATCGGCAATCCCTGTAACACTTTTACTAATATCATTCATTTTACTCATTTCATTGTTCAGATGTTTTGTTGAATGAGCTCCTTTAGCTAACAGCTCCTGAACCATTTCACCTTTTATAATGGATGATTCCATTTCCTCTACAAGTAATAACGAATGCTGTTTTATTTCTTGAATATTTGCATTAACATTTTGTTCAACCGCAAGTATCTCTTCTGAATTTGATGACATTTCTTCAGCCATTGCTGAAATATCTCTTACTTTTGTTGAGACACTTTGAACCTTTAAAGCCGTTTGACAATTAATTAACTCCATATGTGCAAGTACAAAGTCCAAAATCGCATTTCTCACATCGATGCTTTCTTGCTCAAGTTCCAATTCCTGAATTCGCTTTTTTAATAGTTGTATTTCGGAATCGTTGTGTATCTCAACGCTTTCAATTGGCTTTTGAAATAAACCTAATAATGCCATACAAACCTCCACCTTTTCCTTGGTAAAACATATAATTGCCTCATCACCATAACGTGTGGTTGATTTCCGTTCCGACTGGGCGCTTTCCTGGGGGCGTCCGATGAGCCGCTTCACTCGCGTTGCTCGCTGCAGGGTCTCATCTGTGACGCTAATCCCCAAGGAGTCGCCCAGTCTCCACTCCAATCAACCTATATCAATTTTGCCTTGGCGTAATTGCACCCGGATTTTGAATTGTGCCCAGGCCTGCAAATGTTTTTTTGTGCGAAAGCGTAGTGCTAACGTAGCGGCAGCAACAGATGTTTTTTGCGCGAAAGCGTAGCGACAGCAGCACCGATGCAGGTCAGTTTGCCGTTTTCGCAGGATGCGAAGATTTTAGGCTAACATCCTTAAATTCATTCCTTTGAAAATCCGTGACATCCGCCAGAGGCTTTATCTTCATTGAGTAGGGGTTTGGAACCTATTGACAGGGAACCACATCCGCATTTATCTCACTACCTTCAGAGGTGGGAGTCTTCTACTGAATAAAGATACAAGGCATACGTCTTAACAAATGTCATCCACAACTTTTGGTGATGATCCATATAATTACATTTTACTATACAATAATATCAATAGATAAAATATTAAATTAGTATAAAGAAAAAAATAGGATGTGCCTTTTATTGACACATCCCATTCATTATTATACGTAAAGTGCATGTTCTAAATTGAATTCATCGTGCAATGCATTTGCTGCACGAATCATTTCATCCTGAGGTACAACAACAGATACTTTTATTTCAGATGTACTTACCATTTTTACTGGGATACCTTCACGACGCAAACGATCAAACATACGGGCAGCAACGCCTGGATTAGATGCCATACCTGAGCCAACTATTGAGACTTTTGCTAAGCCGATTTCAAAATCAGCAAAACTAAATCCTAGTGATAATTTACTATCTTCTAAGACACGTAATGCTTCTGCAAACTCCTCTTTTAAAATGGTAAACGATACAGTCGGCTTTAAGCCATCTATTATTGCTTGCACAATGATATCGACGTTTATGCGATTTTTTGCAAGTATTGTGAACATATCTGCTAGCGAAGCATCAGAATAAGCATCATAACCAACCGTTAAACGAATAACATCTGACTCATAGGCAACACCACGAACTATTAAATTTTTCTCCATTCCAACTTCCTCCTTCAATAAAGTACCTACTGTATCTACTACGCTCGACCGAATAATAACTGGGATTTGAAATTTCTTCGCTAATTCTACAGCTCGCGGGTGTAAAATTTGTGATCCTAAGTTTGATAGCTCTAGCATCTCGTCATAGGAAATTTCTTTTAGCTTTTGTGCCCTAGCAACATGACTTGGATCAGCTGTATAGACTCCTTCCACATTCGTGTAAATATCTACGCGCTCCGCTTCCAATGCCGCCGCGATAGCTACAGCCGTCGTTTCCGCTCCGCCTTTACCGAGCGTCGTAATATTCTGTGAATAATTAATACCTTGTTCCCCCGCAACGATTACGATTTGCCCTTGTGCAAAATGCTCTGCTATTCGACTAACATCAATATCATCGATACGCGCATTGAAATACATATCATCAGTTTGAATACCTGCCTGCCAACCTGTTAATGACACTGCATGATATCCTTCTTCCTGCAAAGCAATCGCAACTAACGCACTTGATAGTTGTGAGCTTGTTGAAAGTAGTACATCTAGTTCACGCTTAGGCGCACTATCTGATAAATCACAAGCCATCTCTGCTAATTCTTTCGCCATACTCCTCATTCCCGCAGTTACAACGACAACATCATAGCCTCTTTCCTTTTCAGCTATCGCCCTTTTCGCAACATCTTGAATATGCTTTGTCGATGCTAATGCAGCACTACCGAATTTCATCACAATTCTCGCCATACAGATCATTCTCCTTCGTATTCAATCATTTCGCTGTCTCTAGAAAACTAAAAAAGGCAGCCCTCACATAACGTGAAAGCTGCCTATAACATGTACAATAATAGTTACTTGCGCATGTGAGATAGCTCTCCGAAACGTTTAGAATCGACAGTTTTACATTTATTAAATGCAAAACCAGCACAGCATCGGAAACAACGATGCTCCACTTCGGCAAGCTCCCCTTTCATACATTGTCACTGGACTTGTTCGCCCTCTAATGTACTACTCTTGAACCTCGCACCTCTATCATCACTTAAATAGTGAATGTATTTAATTTTGCCTTAGCGAAAAAATTTGTAGTTTATATAGTTGAAACATCTACAATAAGCTAAGGAGCCGTATATAACATTGCTATTTTAGATCAATGTTATATACAACCTTAGCATATGACTAATCCTTTGACAATGACTCTTGTTGAAAAGGAATTCCATCTGCATTCATTTCACCACCTTCAGAGATGGGAGTCTTCTGTAGCTGACGCTTTGCTTTCGCTACAAAGAACGATCTGCTGAATGAAAATAAGCGTGAATATTGCTAGCTAGATTAGCAGGCATACCGGCTTCTTGTAACGCTAACTCACTTGCCTCACGAATTTTTTTGACAGAGCCAAAATGCTTAAGTAATTGCTGTTTTCGCTTTGGACCAACACCCTCTATATGATCGAGAACAGATTGAATGGCATGCTTCTCGTGCTGCTGTCGTAAGAAGGTAATGGCGAAGCGGTGTACTTCGTCCTGAATTCGTTGCAGTAGATAGAATCCATCACTTGTGCGCTTTAACGCAATTACTTCAGGTGGGTCACCAAATAAAAGCTGTGACGTATTATGCTTTTCATCTTTTGCTAATCCGGCAATTGGAATGACTAGTCCGAGTTCATCTTCTAATACTTCTCGTGCGACTTCCATTTGCCCCTTCCCACCATCAATTAGTACTAAATCTGGCAAAGGTAAACCTTCTTTTAATACTCGTGTGTAACGACGCCTTATTACTTCCTGCATTGCCCCGTAATCATCATGTTTGGCAGCTGTGCGTGTTTTGTACTTTCGATACTCTTTCTTTGCTGGTTTTCCATCGATAAATACAACCATTGCAGATACTGCATCTGTTCCATGCATATGACTATTATCAAAAGCTTCAATTCTTAAAGGCGTTGAAATACTCATAGCTTCACCGAGTGCCTCACATGCGCCTATTGTTCGTTCTTCCTGACGTTCAATAAGTTGGAACTTTGCTGCTACAGCAATTTCAGCATTTTTAATCGCTAATTCTACAAGTTCTTTTTTTTGCCCGCGTTTTGGTGTTAGCACTCGAACATCAAGTAATTCCGTTAAAATATCCGCATCAATAGATTGTGGGATAAAAATCTCCTTCGGCTTAATGTGTTCTAACTTGTCGTAAAATCGGCCAACGAACGTTAAAAATTCCTCTTCTGCCTCTTGATAAATGGGGAAAATCGAGACATCTCGTTCAATGAGCTTTCCTTGACGAACAAAGAAAACTTGCACACACATCCAGCCCTTCTCGACTGCATAGCCAAATACATCGCGGTTTGTAGTATCACTTGAGACGATTTTTTGCTTTTGCATAACAGTGTCTATATGAGCAATTTGATCACGAAACTCTTTTGCACGCTCAAACTCTAAATTTTCTGCAGCTGCAAGCATCTTTTCCTCGAGCTCCTTTTTGACCTCCTCAACACCACCATTTAAAAATTTCGTCATATCCTCAATCATATCGTGGTAAATTTGGGCATCAATATCTTTTACGCAAGGTGCTAGGCATTGTCCCATGTGATAATACAAACAAACCTTGGAAGGTAGTTGCACACATTTTCGGAGCGGATATAAACGATCAAGCAGCTTTTTCGTTTCACTAGCTGCATAGGCATTTGGGTATGGGCCAAAGTATTTCGCCTTATCCTTTTTCACTTTTCGCGTCGTAATAAGACGTGGATGTTTTTCATTTGTAATTTTTAGATACGGATACGTTTTATCATCCGTCAGCATAATATTGTATTTCGGATCATGTAGTTTAATAAGATTAAGCTCTAAAATTAAAGCTTCTATATTGGAGGATGTCACAATGTACTCAAAATCTTCTATTTCGCTTACAAGTCTCTGTGTTTTCCCTTCATGCGTACCAGTAAAATACGAGCGTACTCGATTTTTCAGCACTTTGGCTTTCCCAACATAAATAATGATTCCTTGCCGATCCTTCATCAAATAGCAGCCAGGCTGATCTGGTAAAATTTCAAGCTTTCGTTTAATTAAATCATTCATCGCCTACCAGCCCTCCTTTTTGTTAAAACTAGCGTTCGCTTTTTCTCTTTATTATATAACGAAAAAAAGCCGAGCACATCTATAGATGGCTCGACTTTTCTTTTCTTTCAGGATCAATTATGCCTCGGCATAATTGCGTCCGGAATCGGCTTTGTGCTTAGGCCAGCACGATGCAGGTCAGTTAGCCGTTATCGCATGGATGCGATGGTTTTAGGCTAACATCCCCTAAGAACTCCTTTCCGATTCCGTGACATCCGCCGGAGGCTTTGGGCCAACGTGATGTTGGTCACTCAGTCGTCGCCACAGGACGTGGCGTTCTTAGACTGAGTTCCTCTATTTCAGCGGGTGTTTGGACACCCCTGAAAAGTAGCTTAAATTTGCATTCATCTCCCATCTGTAAAGGTGGGAGACTTGTGCTGAAAGAAGTTAAGCATGTTTTGCGATAAATGCTTCTAACGCTTCTTTTGGTTGGAAACCAACAGTTTTGTCTACTAATTCACCATCTTTAAATAATAGTAATGATGGGATAGACATAATTTGGTATTGCGCTGCAGTACCTTGGTTGTTATCTACATCTACTTTTACGATTTTAGCCGCACTACCTGCAGCATCCATTTCTTCAAGAACTGGCCCAATCATTTTACAAGGTCCGCACCAAGCAGCCCAGAAGTCTACTAGCACTAACCCTTCTTTAATATCATCTTGGAAAGTTGCATCTGTTGCATGTACAATTGCCATTTGAAATCCTCCTTAAACTTACTATGCTTGTAGTATAGCATGGATAAATTCGCTAGAGCGAACAATCTGCCTAGTATGCATAATTTATGAAAAATTAGGTCGAAAAAGGTATTAGGTTGATTTGCTAATTAGCTATTTTTATTGAAAACGACCTTTATACACATAAGTTAACGTAATAAAGAGATAAATAGCTAATGTAATGCCTGTTACGATAATAGATGTTGTAAAAATAATACCAATCAAAATTGCACTTAACGCAATAATAGCGATCCAAGTTGTATAAGGGAACCATTTCACTGCATAAGCACTTGTTTTTTCCGGCTGTTGTTTACGCGATTTCAAATGCGCAATCGCAATAATTAACCAAATAAATAACACGGTGTATCCAAGTGAACCCATTAGGTAATCAAAGGCTTTGCTTCCCACAAATAAAGAAATGATTACGCCCATATATAAAGCTAAAGTACACATCAGTATAGCATATACTGGAACTTTTCTTTTTGATAAACGTGCAAAGATTTTAGGAACACGCCCGTCCACAGCTTGTGTATACAAAATGCGTGATGAACCATAAAGTCCCGAGTTCATTGATGAAATAATGGCAAGTAAAACAACTGCGTTCATAATATGGTCAGCACCAGGAATCCCAATCATTTTAAACACCATCACAAACGGACTTTCTGGTACCCCATTTACTTCATTCCAGGGAATCAAGCTAACGATAATAAAGAAAGGCAGTATATAGAAAGTCACAATGCGTACTAATGTACTGCGAACAGCTTTTGGCACTACTTTTTCAGGATTTTTCGTTTCGGCTAATGTAATACCAATAATTTCAGTGCCACCGTAAGAATAAATAACTACAAGCATTGCAGCAATTAACCCCGTTGATCCATTCGGGAAGAAACCACCGTGCTCCGTTAAATTAGAAAAACCAACAGCCGTATGATTACCAAAAGTAACAAGTAATAAAATTAGTCCCGCTACGATGAACACCACAATAACGGTAATTTTAATTAACGCCAGCCAATATTCCGTTTCAGCAAAAACTTTCACTGATAACAAGTTAATGGCTGTAACTAACACCGAAACGGCTAATGCAAGTATCCAAATTGGGTAATCTGGCAACCAATATTGAATAAAAATGGCCGCAACTATAGATTCTGCGGCGATATTTAAAACCCACATTTTCCAATAAATCCAATCTAGGAAATAAGCTGGATACTTCCCTAAAATGTTTTGAACTAAATCTCTAAATGTTCTAGCTTCGCTATTACGGACTGCCATTTCTGCTAGACCTTGCATAACAAATAACAGAATAATACCACCTATTAAGTACGCTAAAAGTACGGATGGCCCTGCCATATCAATGGCTGCACTACTCCCTTTAAATAACCCTGCACCAATGGCACCACCTAAAGCCATCATCGTAATATGTCGTGAGGTCATTGTTCTCTGTAATTTCTGATTATCCTTTTCCATTTCCTTACCTCCTAAAATGAACAAATATACTAAAGCGCTTGTTTACATCCGACAAGCGCTGGAGAGCCCGAAGCAAAAAGCAAGCGCTCCTCCACTTTTGCCTGAGGGATTGAAGTGACCTCGAGGATGTAGCATTTTAGCCTAAACGAAAATAAAAAAGGCATATCGTCTGTTCCTTCATTATCAAATGAAAGAAGAGACGATATGCCATAAGCAAACCGCGGTACCACTCTAATTGGTTCTATAAAAACCCTACTTAAAAACCTTGTAACGAAGGTTAATCGTCAAGTAAATAGAATAATCTGTTAATTCTACTTATCTTACCACTCCTAGGCAAGTTCAAAGTCTTATTGGACTGCGTTGCACCATCCCGCAGCTCTCTTCACCAAATAATGAGCTTTTACTACTCCTAATCTTTGCGTTTCAAAACATTATTTTCGAAAAATTTAAATATTACAAATCACTATACGGTCTAAAATTAACTCTGTCAACACTTTATTTTGCAATAACTTTAAAAACTCGAAAAATTCGAACACAAAAAAGCGGAGAAGATACATCTTCCCCGCACTAATATCAATTTCGCCTTGGCATAATTGCGTCCGGATTTTGAATTGTGTCTGCACGATTCAAAATCCGTGACATCCGCCGGAGGCTTTATCTTCATTCAGCAAATTTGCTGAATGAAGATAATTTAATTATGCATTTACTTTTAACGCTTTAAATTCTTCAATTAGAAGAGGCACTACCTCAAATAAATCACCAACGATACCGTAGTCTGCAACTTTGAAAATATTTGCCTCTGGATCTTTATTAATCGCAACGATTACTTTTGAGTTTGACATACCAGCTAAGTGCTGAATTGCTCCAGAAATACCCGCTGCAATGTAAAGGTCTGGTGTTACTACCTTACCTGTTTGACCAATTTGAAGTGAGTAGTCACAATATTCAGCGTCACATGCACCACGTGAAGCACCAACTGCACCACCAAGTAAATCTGCAAGCTCTTTTAATGGCTCAAAACCTTCCTCTGATTTTACACCTCGACCACCTGCAACAACTACTTTTGCCTCTGAAAGATCTACACCCTCTGAAGATTTACGTACTACCTCTTTAATGATTGTACGAAGGTTTGTAATATCCACAGCAATAGAAGTTACATCTCCTGATTTACCAACTACTTTTTCTAATGGTGCAATATTATTTGGACGAATTGAAGCTAAAACCAAGCCGTCTTTTACTTTAACTTTTTCAAAAGCTTTACCAGAATAAATTGGACGGATGAATACAACATCATCACCAGCACCTTCAATAGACGTTACATCCGATACAAGACCTGCTTGTAATTTACTTGCAATTTTCGGCGATAAATCTTTACCGTTTGCAGTATGACCAAATACGATACCAGTTGGCTTTTCTTGCTCAATTACTGCTACTAAAGCTTGACCATAACCATCAGATGTATATTGTTTTAAATGTGGATGTTCCACAGTTACAACACGGTCAGCACCATATTCAAATAATGGACCTGTTAAACCTGCCACAGCATCGCCTAAAAGTACACCAACAACCTCACCACCATCTGCGATTTGCTTTGCAGCTGCAATTGCTTCGAAAGAAACATTACGTAAGCTTCCTTCACGAACTTCACCTAATACTAATACTTTTTTTGACATAGTATATTCCCTCCGTTACCCTTTAAGATTCGATTTGCATTTTCAGATGACTTAAACTACTTTAGCCTCTGAATGAAGTAGGTTTACTAGCTCTTTTACTTGAGCAGAAAGTTCGCCTTCAAGAACACGACCTGCTGCCTTTTGAGCTGGTAAGAAAATATCAACCGTTTCTACCTTAATTTCTACATCATCTTCATCGATATCTAAATCATCTAATTCAAGCTCTGCAAGCGGCTTCTTTTTCGCTTTCATGATACCTGGTAAAGATGGGTAACGTGGCTCGTTTAAACCTTGTTGAGCTGTTACTAAAAGTGGTAAAGATGTTTCGATAACTTCCGAATCACCTTCGATATCGCGTACAATTTTCGCAGATGTTCCGTCAATTTCAAGCTTAGTAATTGTCGTTACATAGTTAATGCCTAGTAAATCTGCAACGCGTGGACCTACTTGACCAGAACCTCCGTCAATGGCAACGTTTCCTGTTAAAATTAAATCAGGATCTTTATCTTTTAAATATTCAGCTAAAATATATGCAGCTGCGTTTTGATCTAATTCATCTAAATCATCTTCTGTATTAATCAGAACCGCCTCGTCTGCTCCCATTGCAAGCGCTGTACGTAGTTGCTTTTCTGCATCTTCGCCACCAATCGTAACAACTGTTACTTTACCGCCAGCAGCGTCACGCACTTGAATTGCCTCTTCAATTGCATATTCATCGTAAGGGTTGATGATGAATTCTGCACCATCTTCTTGGATTTTACCACCCGACACAACGATTTTTTCTTCTGTATCAAACGTACGTTTAATTAATGCAAAAATATTCATATATCCATACCTCCTGAAACGTTTTTTATTTCTAAGTAAACTTATAAATATTATATATTTTCAGTGTCGATAACGTCGATAACACTCTTTCAAGTCGCTATCGACACTGATGGAATATTATTTGCCAGTAAACACAGGCTCGCGTTTTTCAATAAATGCTTGAATTCCCTCTTTAGCATCTTCCGATACGAATACCGTGCCAAAGGATTTTGCTTCAGCCTCAATACCTTCATAAAATGAAGCATGCTTAGCATATTGCAATGTTTGAATAGCTGCTTTTAAAGCAACCGGGCTCTTCTTCGCAATTTTTTTTGCTACCTTTAGCGTTTCATCAAGTAATGCTTCATCTGCAAATGCACGATTCGCTAACCCCCATTGCACAGCTTCTGCACCAGAAATCGGCTCACTTGTAAACATCATTTCTGCAGCTTTTGCAACCCCTACGTATCGTGGTAGACGTTGTGTACCCCCGAAACCTGGAATTAGACCTAATTGTAATTCAGGTAGCCCTAATTTCGCAGTTTCTGTCACAAAGCGCAGATGACAACTCATCGCTAGTTCAAGTCCCCCGCCTAATGCGGCACCATGAATTGCAGCAATAATAGGTTTAGAGAACGATTCCACTCGCTCAAAAACTTGCTGACCATTGCTCGCTAGCTTCGTAAATTCATCCCCAGATTCAACCTCTGTAAATTCCTTAATGTCTGCCCCTGCTGAGAAGAATCGGCCTTCGCCATGAAGTACAAGGACACGTACAGTGTCATCGTTTTCTACGGCATCTAGCACAGCATTTACTTCGTTAATGATTCCGCGGGATAATGCGTTTGCTGGCGGACGTGCAATCGTAATAATTGCTACTCCATCTTCTACTTTCCAACTTAGAAATTCCATTTCTCCACATCCTTTTAAGCTTTAATGCCGTTCAGGATTAATGCCTGAACCTTTGGAACCTGTTCTATCAAATCATATCGATAGTCATTCATAACCCATGACGTAATGGTTTCGTCAATTGTTCCAAATACCATTTGACGTGCCAATCGTACATCCATCGTTGGATTGAACTCACCTGAAAGCATACCGTCGATTAAAATTTGATCAAGTAATTGTAAATACTCTCTTAACACCGAATTGATCTTTAATCGTAAATCTCTGTTCGATTGTCGTAGTTCCAATTGTGTGACGGTTGCTAGGTATCGATCTGTTGCTAGAACATTAAAATGATTTTCTATCATTCGTGAAAGTTTGTCTTTAGACGTACTTCCATTTTCTATTATATCTTGTAATGACTCTACAAAAACAGCCATTTTTTCATTAAAGACAGAAATTAATATATCTTCTTTATTTTTAAAATATAAATAGATTGTTCCATCGGCCACCCCTGCCTGTTTGGCAATCTTCGATACTTGTGCTTGGTGATACCCATTCTCTGCAATAACGATGACAGCTGCATCAATAATTTGCTTATATTTTGGCTTATCACGTTTCACCTTTATATCACCACCTAAAAAAACTTGCGTACGTAAACATTCATGCTCAATCACTATGTTCATACCAGCTATCTCAAAATTGTTTCACTAATGACTTTGAAGAATGTGACGTGTTAACCTAAAAAAAATATGAAAATATGAATGGTCATTCATTCATATTTTCATATTATATTTTACAACTTTACTTGTCAATACTTTATCACGTCTTTATTTTGCTTCTTTATTCGCCAATTTCGTTTTTTCTTCATCCACTAAAGCTCGGCGCAAAATTTTTCCAACTGCTGTTTTCGGTAGTTCATCTCTAAACTCATAATAGCGTGGAACTTTGAAGGCAGCCAAGTGTTGTCGGCAATATTTATTTAATTCGTCTTCTGTAATCGAATATCCTTCTTTTAAAACAATATAAGCTTTTACTGTTTCTCCTCGATATGGATCCGGTATACCAGCAACTATACATTCTTGGATTTCCTCTCGTTCATATAGTACTTCCTCTACCTCACGCGGGTAAATATTAAAACCACCTGCGATAATCAAATCTTTTTTACGATCAACGACATAGAAAAATCCTTCTTCATCCATATAGCCCAAATCTCCAGTTAAAAACCATCCATCTACGAACGCTGCTGCCGTATCTTCTGACCGATTCCAATAACCCTTCATAATTTGTGGCCCTTTTACAGCTATTTCCCCAACCTCTCCGACTGGAAGCGCCTCTGTATCCCCAGTACGTAAAATTACCGCATCCGTATTAGGCCAAGGTACACCAATTGATCCGATAACTCGTTTACCCCAAATAGGCGTACCATGTGTAACAGGAGAAGTTTCTGTTAATCCATATCCTTCAACCAGCTTTCCTCCTGTTACCGCTTCAAATTTCTCCTGCACCTCTACTGGCAGTGAAGCGGAACCACTTAAGCATGCTTTAATGGACGATAAATCGTACTTTGTAATATCCGGATGATTTAATAAACCAATATATAAAGTCGGTGCACCTGGGAAAAGTGTTGGTTTTTGCTTTTCAATCGTTTTCAACGCTGTTTCTACATCAAACTTTGGTAAAAGCACCATTTTATTTTGCGTAACAACAGATAATAACATAACAGTCGTCATACCATAGACATGGAAGAATGGTAGTATGCCCATAATGGTTTCCTCACCATGCGCGCATTTATACATCCATGCATCACACATTGTTGTATTGGCAATTAAATTTTTATGAGTCAGCATAACACCCTTAGGAAAGCCAGTTGTTCCACCTGTATATTGCAGCAATGCAATGTCCTCTTCAAAATCAAATGGAATATCCATCATTTTGATTGGCGTAGAACGCATAATTTCTGTAAATAGATGATTTTGACCACTATGTTCAACCTTTACACTAAAACCGTACTGCTTTTTTTGAATAAACGGATAAACTAAATTTTTGGGAAATGGTAAATAATCTTTAATGGCAGTGACGATTACATTTTCAAGTGCAGTTTCCTTTATGATTTTCATGACGCGTGGATATAAAATATCCATCAATAAAATAACTTTCGCACCTGAATCAGCCATTTGATATTGAAGTTCACGCTCAGTATAAAGTGGATTTGTTTGCACAACAATCGCTCCAGCGTACATTGCTCCGTAGTAAGCGATTACACTTTGCGGTGAGTTTGGCAGCATGATAGCCACACGGTCTCCCTTTTCTATCCCTAGTGCTTGTAAATAGTTTGCGAATCTTAGCGCAGACTCATATAGCTCTGTGTACGTCAAATCCTTACCCATAAAATGAATCGCCACTTTGGATGGATTCTTTTTATAGGCACGTGTCAAAAATTCTTGCACAGGAATTTCCTCAAACGTTAAAGACGATGGTACTTCTTCAGGATAATTTTTCAGCCATGGTTTTTTTGTCATACGTTCACTCCCCTTTGTCCCAAACTTTATAAATACTTACTTTAATTATAATGAAAAAGAAATATAGTTTCAAACGCAAAATAGAAAATAAATGCATTTTCGATTAATTATTATGCGTTTCACAACATTTATATAACTGTATTTCTCAGGTTTTTGAATTTATATCCCTTATGAATACTCATTCATTCTTTCTTTTTTCATACAAAAGATTGAGGTAATATTCTTATATTCAAAAAATAATTTTTGAATGATTACTTTTCAGATAGATGAAAGAATATTAATAGACTTTGGTAGTATTTTGCGATGGTTTTGTTTTGCGGATGTTGTAACTTGATTTTTTCGAGGGGATTGTAGTCTTTTATCTATTGGAGCGATTACACACTCAACCTGAGCAGTTTTTCACTCTTTTCCGTCGCTTTAGCTCTTCGATCCGGCGCACTGGCCTCTTTCCGTCGCTTTGACTCTTCTTTCCATCGTTTTAGCTCTTCGATCCGGCGCACCGGCCTCTTTCCGTCGCTTTGACTCTTCTTTCCGTCGTTCTGACTCTTCTTTCCGTCGCTTTAGCTTTTCGATCCGTCGCCCTGGCCTCTTTCCGTCGCTCTGACACTTCTTTCCGTCGTTTTAGCTTTTCGATCCGTCGCCCTGGCCTCTTTCCGTCGCTTTGACTCCTCTTTCCGTCGTTCTGACACTTCTTTCCGTCGCTTTAGCTCTTCAATCCGTCGCCCCAGCCTCTTTCCGTCGCTTTGACTCTTCTTTCCGTCGCCCTGGCTCTTCTTTCCGTCGCTTTAGCTTTTCGATCCGTCGCCCTGGCCTCTTATTGTCGCTAGATACCCGAGCAGCTCTTCTCTCTACCCATCAGATATAAAAAAACGCATCCTCTCAAAAGGATGCGTTTTCTTACTTAAATGGTCATCATATAGTAGACACCGACTGCCAAAAATGCGATGCAGACAACGATTAGTATTTTTGCTAATTTTTCCATGTCATTACACTCCTATGCAATACTTGCCCCAATAACAAACGATAGACCGACTGAAATAGTAAAGGATATGAAGCCGACTGAACGATTATCATTTGCGATTTCTTGATCAACATTAAAACGTGGTGTCATAAATTCAAATAAGAAATACGCCACAATAAGTAATATAAAACCAAATAGACCCCAGCCAATCATTTCACTTAAATTACTATGGCGCGCAATGGAAAAACGAAAAATATTACAAATCCCCAGTATTTTTCCACCTGTTGCAAGCGCCACAGCGATATTACCATTTTTAATTTCTTCCCAATTTTTATATTTCGTAACGACTTCGAATAATGCCATCGAGACGACTAAACATAAAACAACCACACTAAAATATCCTGCCGTTTCGATAATTGGATATCGCCAAAAGTTAGAATTCAGCATTTTCTCCGTCCCCTTTACAGCTTATTTCAATTCCACAACCGTGACGCCGAAGCCCCCCTCACCGGCTTCACCAAAACGGAAGGATTTTACACGCTTATGCTTTTTCAAATAGGTTTGAATTCCTTGACGTAATGCGCCTGTACCGACACCGTGAATAATTGACACACGCCCATAATTTGCAAGTAAGGCATCATCAATATATTTTTCTGTACGTATAATGGCATCTTCAAATCGCTCGCCACGTAAATCTAATTCTAATTTTACTTGGCTATTGCGATTTTTCACACCCGTAATACGTTGCACAGGTTCCTTTTCTGGTTTAATGTACTCTAGATCACTATCCGAGATTTTCATTTTCAAAATACCCATTTGGACAACCCATTCGGAATTCGATACTTTTTCAAGCAATGTACCCCGTTGACCATAGCTTAACACCTTTACCTCGTCTCCGACAACTAAGTTTTGTGCACGGGCCTTTACTTGTGCTGCTTTTTTCAGCACTTTATTGTTTTCAAGCGGTGTAGCTTCTTCCAATCGTTTACGAGCTTCGATAAGCTCATGCTCCTTGACAACTTGGTCTGCATTTTTGCGCATTTCCCGAAGATCCGCAATAATTGATTCTGCTTCTATTTTTGCTTCATCAACAATTTTACGAGCTTTTTCTTTCGCTTTTTTATCGAGTGCTTCTTTGCGTTCTTCGTAAGCAAGTACTTTTTCTTGCAGCTCTTTGCGTAGGTCTTCAGATTCTATCAGTAATTCACGAGAGCGTTCTGCATCATCTTCAGACTGGCGACGAGTCGCTTCAAGTGAAGCAATCATTGACTCTACCTCATGGCGATCTGTGCCTGTAAAGCTTTTCGCGCGGTCAATAATCGACTCTGGTAAGCCAAGGCGACTTGAAATTTCAAATGCATTCGAACGACCTGGTACACCGATAAGCAGACGATATGTTGGACTCAGTGTTTCAATATCAAACTCCACACTTGCATTGGCAACCCCTGGACGATTATAGCCGTATGCTTTTAGCTCAGGATAATGCGTCGTCGCCATAACACGGGCGCCTCTACCATGTACTTCATCTAAAATGGAGATGGCAAGAGCTGCCCCTTCCTGAGGATCAGTCCCAGCCCCTAATTCATCAAATAGTACTAGTGACTCGTGATCAAACTTTTTTAAGATGTCTACAATATTGACCATATGAGATGAGAATGTTGACAGTGATTGCTCAATGGACTGTTCATCTCCAATATCCGCAAAAAGCTGCTTGAAAACGGCTAGCTCTGAACCATCAAGTGCAGGTACTGGTAACCCTGCCTGTGCCATTAATGTACACAGTCCAACTGTTTTTAAAGTCACAGTTTTACCACCAGTGTTTGGTCCTGTAATTACAACGGCCGTAATGTCTTTCCCAAATTCAATATCATTGGCAACTGCAGTTTCGATCGGTAAAAGTGGATGACGTGCACGCACAAGTCGAATATAGCCATCGTTATTCATTTTAGGCATTGTACATTTGTTCGCTTGACCGTACTTGCCTTTTGCTAAAATGACGTCTATTTCACCTAGTACTTTTACTAAGTTAAATAAATCAGGCGCTACTTCCTCTACCATTGCACTTAAAGCAAGTAAGATGCGTTCAACCTCAGCTTGTTCCTTCATTTTTAATCGATGAATTTCATTATTCGCTTGGACAACAGAATCTGGCTCGATAAATAATGTTTGACCAGAAGATGATTGGTCATGCACAATTCCACCATAATGATGACGATACTCCTGCTTAACTGGGATAACAAAGCGATCATTACGAATCGTTACAAGTGTATCTGAGAGCATTTTTGAAGCATTGCTCCCACGTGTAAGGCTTTCAAGCTTAGAACGAACTTTAGCCTCCTCAGCGCGCAAAGATTGGCGAATGGAACGCAAAGTTTGGCTTGCAGAGTCTAGCACTGAGCCGTTGTCATCAATACAGTTATTAATTTCATGCTGCAAACCTGTTAAAACAGGCATTGAATCCTTTTTGGCGATGAAATGAGGAATCTCAATCACTTCTTCTGATTCGATATCTTCAATAAAATTGCGAAGAATTCTACTAGCTCGAATTGTACTTGAAACTTCCATTAATTCTATCGCTGAAAGCATGCCACCAATTTGTGCACGTCTCGCAGCTGGTCGTACATCAAAAATACCACCCATCGGCACATTGCCTTTTACACGTAAAATAGAAAGTCCTTCATCCATTTCTTCTAATAATTGTACAACTTTTTCATAGTCTGTTTGTGGTACAAGCTCATCAATGGCTGATTTGCCAATTGATGAAGTACAGAATGTAGCCACTTGCTGACGTACTTTATCATATTCTAGTGTTTTCAATGCGCGTTCTGCAATCACTGAGAACACCTCCTCAACCTATTTATTTCGTCGAATAAACGCTTCAAATTGTTCTCGCGTCCATGTATTTACAATCATATCCTTTTTCAACCATGCTCTGTTTGCGTAGCGCACCCCAATATCCATAAAGCGTAAATGAGCAATATCGTGGGCATCTGTATTGATTGCTACGGGCACGCCGGCAGCTAAAGCCATTTCTAAATGCTCAACACATAAATCAAGACGATAAGGATTCGCATTTAACTCTAAAATTTTACCATATTCCTTTGCCCACGTAATTAATTGCTCCATATCAGGATTATAGCCATTACGATCCTCAATAATGCGACCAGTTGGATGTGCAATCATATGAACATAAGGATTTTGCATCGCCGTAAGTAGACGCGCCATAATTTTTTCCTGCGATTGTGTAAAGCTAGAGTGAATGGAGGCAATGACAAAATCTAATTCTCTTAGCACTTCATCTTCAAAATCGAGAGAACCATCTGGCAAAATATCCATTTCTGTCCCTGTATATAAATGAAAATCTGCATGCGCTTCATTAAATGCCTCTATTTCAGCTCGTTGCTTTTTTAAACGCTCTGGTGTTAAGCCGTTCGCTACTTTTAAAAATTGTGAATGGTCAGTAATAACGCTATATTGATAGCCTCGCTCTATCATTGCCTCGCCCATTTCCGCTACAGAGTACGCACCATCAGACCACGTCGTATGCATATGCAAATCTGCATGAATATCCTCTAGTTTTACTAGACCTTTAATGTCTTTCGTTTTGTCAAATTCCGTTGTACCTGTGCGCAAGCTAGGCGGGATAAATGGTAAATCAAAATGCGCAAAAAATTGCTCTTCATCCTTAAATGTCAATACGGTACCATCTGCTTGCTCTACGCCATATTCACTAATCTTTTCACCACGGGCTTTAGCAATTTGGCGCATGCGAACATTGTGATCTTTCGAGCCTGTGAAATGATGCAAGGCTGTTGCATATTCAGCATCTTTCACTAATCGAAAATCTACGCTCACCGGCTCTTCTAGATCTAAAATAACTGAAATCTTTGTATCACCAGCTGCCACTACCTCTTGGATAGAAAGCTCATTCAGTAATTTTTCACGTACAGCTTCAACTGCTTCAGTGACAACAATAAAATCAATATCTTTACTTGTTTCTGCAGCACGGCGGAAGCTGCCAGCAACAGAAAAACGTTCCACTTCTTCCATACTACTTAGAAGTGCTTCAATTTGTAAAACGACAGGTTCTAGCTGCCAAATCGGTAACCGTTCTGAACGATTTGCTAAATTTGCAAGCTCTTTTAATATTTTTTCTTCAGTTTTTGCTGCAAAGCCTGCTAGTTCACGAACTTTGCATGACTCACAAGCAGCCTTTAAACTTTCCGCAGAATCAATGCCTAAATCTTGATGAAGCTTGGCTATTTTTTTACCGCCTAAGCCTGGAAGTTTTAATAATGGGAGCAACCCTTTTGGTACAATTTCCTCTAATTCTTTTAGTAGGCTTGATTCCCCAGTTGTCATTAAATCCTCAATAACAGCAGCTGTTCCTTTACCAATGCCTTTAAGCTTTGTTACATCCTCCATCTCGCTTAACGAGCGCTCGTCTCCTTCAAGTGCAGCGGCAGCTTTTCGAAAGGCAGACACTTTGAATGGATTTTCCCCTTGTAATTCCATATACAATGCAATTTTTTCAAGTGTGCGAATAATTGTTTTTTTGTTCACCCAGAATTCCTCCTATCGTAAAAACACTTCCCTCAAAACCGAGAGAAGTGCACAGTTTGCTATTGCATATAAATATACCACCAGTCTTGGAACATATTCGTAATAATTGGTGTATGCTCCAAAATGAGACCACTTAACAACGACTTCGACATTAAACTTTGGATACCATCAACTGGCAATAAAGCAAGGATGTATAGCAAAATAAACATAATTAAATAGTTTTCAATTATGCCAAACAATGCTCCAAGCCAACGATTCACTGTGCCTAACACAGGTAAATACGCTATAAAATCAAAGATCGATGCAACAATTTGCAATGTAATTTTCACCGCAAAGAAAATAACAGCAAAGGCAATGACTCGGTAAAAAGTACGGTCTACATCTAGGCTATCGATCGCTATCCCAAGACCACCTGAATCTGTTACACCTGGATACGGTACCCAAAACACAAATTTTTGTGCTAATGGTTTATAATAAATATACGCAACAATTAGGGCAACTACAAAGCTAACGATGTGCATCATCTGTACGATGAAACCACGTTTTGCTCCAACGATGAGCCCGGCAAATAGCACCACTAATATGATTAAATCTAACATTCACTTCAACCCTTTAATTTTTTCAATTCTTCTTCTAGTTGCTCTATTTGTTCTTTTAATAGTAAATAATCATGAACGGTATTTACTGCTGTAAGAACGGCAAGCTTTGTGCTATCAAGTGAGGGATTATGTACATTCATTTCGCGCATACGGTCATCAACAATCGAAGCGACAAGTCGCATATGTCCAATGGATTCAGAACCGACCATTTTATATGTATGACCATAAATTTCCACAGAAATTTTATTCTTTTCTTGATTTTCCATAGTCGCACCCTCCTTTAAAGTCTTTGTGCACACAATTTTTTTGATTATGTGCAGTATCACACAAAAAAGCTATTTATTATCATACCATGAAAGGTATAAAATTGTGAACAATGAGGACAGAAAGGAACGATTAAATGTCAAATATTGTACTTTTATTATCAACAAATTTACAAAAAGAGGTGATGTCTTTCTATGCAAACAATTTCGTGGAACGTAAAGCACCTGGTGTAATCTTTGCCGCAAAACTCCCAGATACCGCAATTACGATGTATAAATCAGGTAAATTAATGTTCCAAGGGGGAGGGGCTGAGCGTGAAGCTGCACGTTGGGGAAACATCGAAATAACAAATACACAGAAATCATCCGCAATCGGAGCAAAGGGTGATGTTCTGCCAGATGGCTTTGCTTTGATGTCGGTGCTAGGCTCAGACGAAACTGGTACTGGTGATTATTTTGGTCCAATTACAGTTGCCGCAGTATATGTGCCTGCATCAAAAATTGAGCTAGTAAACGAACTAGGTGTCAAGGACTCAAAAATGTTAACAGATGATTATATGCGTAAAATAGCTCCCGATTTGCGTGCCACTTGTGTTCACAGCGTGCTAGTACTTCGCAATGAAAAATATAACGAATTACAATCCCGAGGCTACTCTCAAGGTAAAATGAAGGCCATGATGCACAATAAGGCACTTAAAAATGCACTGTCAAAAATGGCACCCGAAAAACCTGAACATATTTTGATCGATCAGTTTGCTGAACGTGGTGTCTATTACAATTACTTAAAAAATGAGCGAGAAATTGTTCGAGATGATGTACTATTTTCTACGAAAGCTGAACAATTACATGTTTCAGTAGCAACAGCATCGATATTAGCTCGTGCGGCATTTTTAAAAGAAATGGACCAACTAAGTGAGATTGCCGGTACTGAGTTATTGAAGGGAGCTTCAGCAAAGGTAGATGCATTAGCAGCACGTATTTGGCGTGGGCAAGGTGAAGAATTTTTACGATCCGTTACGAAATGGCATTTTGCTAATACAGAAAAAGCGAGGAAAATGAAATAAAAGAAATTTTAATCAGTAGGGTTTTCTGTTATTCTCCACTGATTATTTGTCTTACTTTTACGAGCAGTTAATTTGAGATCAATCTGGTCTTAAAAAAAATTTCGCTATACTCCAGCAGATTACAAGTTTATACGACTTGCCCTCGACTGTAGTTAGCGAAATTCTTTGTATCAAAAATTTATTATGATCTTTTTTGAAGTCTTTTGTTCTAGCTTAATATTTAAACTGTTGAATCGTCCGTTGAAGATTTTCAGACATGTCAGCAAGCGCTTCGGCTGATGCTGCAATTTCTTCCATAGATGCAAGCTGTTCCTCTGTTGCAGCGGAAATATTTTGTGCACTTGCTGTATTTTCATTTGTTTGCTCAAGCACCGTTTCAATCCCCATTGCCACTTGATTGGCATGTTGAGAAATGACTTTAGATGCCTCCGAAATTTGTCCTATTTCATAAGTTACACTTTGTACATTCGTACGAATCTCTTCAAACGACTTTCCTGCCATATTTGTTACATCAATACCCTTCACGACCTCAGCTGAACCTGCAGCCATTGATTCAACTGCCAGCCCTGTATCTGCTTGAATCCTAGAAATAATTTCCTTAATTTGTAGTGTAGATTGTGCAGATTGTTCAGCGAGCTTTCGCACTTCGTCAGCTACTACCGCAAAGCCTTTACCTTGCTCACCTGCACGGGCAGCTTCAATTGCTGCGTTTAAAGCTAATAGGTTAGTTTGTTCAGCAATTTGAGTTATGGCCTCCACAATGTCTTCAATTTCGTGAGAACGCTTGTCTAATGTTTGCACTGTCTTTTCAAGGGTTAGTACAGTATTTTGAATCATGGTCATTTGTTGAACGGCCGTTTGAATAGTCTCATCACCACTCAAAACAGCATCCATAGCTTTATTTGACATCTCATTAACAGCATCTGCTTTTACCGAAATACGCTGAATGGATGATGACATTTCTAGTACAGAACTGTTACTGTCATTAATAGTTTCTGCTTGTATATCAACCGTCTCGGCAAATATTTGAATGGAATCAACGATTTGCGATGTAGCTCGTTTATTTTCTGTAGTACTTGCAGTCAGTTGCTCCGATGATGCAGCTAACTGATTGGATTCCTCACCAATGTTACCAACTACTTCACGTAAGGATTGAATCATTTTATTGAATATATTCGCCAACTTACCTATCTCATCTTGTGTTTTAACTTCGATGAGATTGCGCAAATCACCATTCCCTACCTGCTCAGCTACTGTAGACAGCTCATTTAGAGGTCGAATGATTGTTCTAATAATGACAGCACCAATGATTCCAAATATGATAATAGCTATGACAATAACCATCATTGTGTTTATTAATATTGGTTTTGTGACAGTTGCTACATCTGCTAAATCCATTGTGCCAATAATTTTCCAACCTGTTAGTTTATTGGTAGTGAAGAATACTTGATACTCTTTTCCATCTTCCTCAATGAAAAAACTCCCCTCTTCTTTTCCTTGCATCTTTTCTATATAGGACTTTTTGAGCTCTGATCCTACATCTGCCTGTGGATCGGCAATAATAAGATTATTGGCATTTACTAATGAGGCGTAACCATTATCACCAATCTCCACTGTTTTCACAAGATCGGAAATACCCTCTAAATTTAGGCCAATAGAAAGAACCCCTGACTGATCCTGTAATCCAGCTGAAACTGCTAGTATTAATTCCCCTGTAATAGTTGATTTATAAGGATCGACCATTACTCCCTTGCCTGGCGATTCTATAGCCTTTAAGTACCATGGTCTGGTAAATGGATTATAATCTGCTGTAGGTTTAACGTATGGCTCACGTAAAAATTTATGCCCTTCAATCGCTAAATTAACAACAGAAACATTGCTATGTAATGCATTATATTTTTCTAATTCCTTTAAAGCTTCTGCATCTTGCACATTCTTATTAAAAAAATTAGCTAAATATTCCGTATCGCTAAGTATAGGTGATATCTCATCTGAAATTAATGTATTTAATAATTTTACATTTTTGCGTGAGCTATTACTTAACTCCTGTTGATATTGGTCGGACGCCTTCATATATGAAAACGTACCAATAGCAATGCTGGGGATTAAAAGAATTAATGTGAACGCCCATATTAATCGTGTTCTTACGGAAAAGCTTCTTTGTTTTCGATGATTTTTCAAAATAACTATCACCCCGTAGTAAAATTTTCTATCCAAGTTCTACTATACACAAAATAAATAATAATTAAATAATAATTATCATTTATTTGTTATTTCTAGCAATTATCAAAACCAAAATATAGAAAAACACTAAGAATATCTACTCTTTCTGAACCTCTTTCATTCATACTTTAGTTCGGATTATCTATGTAATAGATTTATGAAGTTACCCAATCAAACAAAAGCTGCCTCATTACGAGACAGCTTGCAATAGTAATTAAATTAGCGTACTTCTGTACCTTCAATTGTTGCAATGGCTTTTAACACCTTATTATGTGCTGCAACAACCTCTTCGTCTGTTAATGTACGCTCTGGATCGAAGTATGTTAGGGAGAATGCAACTGATTTTTTACCAGCTTCCATTTTTTCACCTTCATATACGTCGAATACACGAACATCTTTCAATAATTTCACACCTGCTGAACGAATAGCCGTAATGACTTCTCCAGCCGTTGTTGTACGATCCATGATAAGTGCAATATCACGAGACATAGCTGGGAAACGAGGCACTGGAGTATAGGCAAGAGGTGCTTCTTTGGCAGTAGCACTTAATAATGCTATTAGGTTCATTTCCATTACATAGGTGTCTTTTACACCCCATGTTTTTTGTTCTGCCGGATGTAAGCCGCCGATAATGCCGACTTGTTCACCATCTAAAAGAATGCTAGCTGTACGACCTGGGTGTAAACCATCTACTTCAGCTTTCACAAATGATATACGATCCTCTAAACCTAGCTTACCGATAACACCTTCAACGATTCCTTTTAAAACGAAGAAATCTACCGCTTTTTTCTCGCCCTGCCAAGCATGATCTAGCCATTTTCCTGTTAATACTGCTGCCACATGCTCTTCCTCATATGGTTGCCCTTCTTCTGATTGACCGAGGAAAACTGAACCGACTTCATACAATGCTACAGTATCAGCCTTACGCGCAACATTATAAGCAGCCGCTTCAATTAAATGCGGTAGAAGACTTTGACGCAGTGTTGAACGTTCCTCACTCATCGGCATTAGTAAACGTGTTACTGGCTCCGCTTTCAATGCAAAACGTTGTGACAATGCTTCAGATGTTAATGAGTACGTTACAGCTTGGTAAAGACCTGCACCCTCCATGAAATTGCGCACTACGCGACGATTTGCTTGGTATGGTGTTAGACGACCTACCTGGTTTGCTCCTTCTGGTAATGTCATTGGAATTTCATCATAACCGTATAGACGAGCAATTTCCTCTACGATATCTTCTTCAATTTTAATATCTTGACGACGTGTTGGGGCATCAACGATCAATAAACCATTTGCAGCTTCTACACCAAATTTAAGACGCTCTAAAATAGACAGCATATCTTCTAATGAAATTTTCATACCTAAACGTTCATTAATAAAATCTGGAGAGACAACAACACGTGCTGGTGATTTATCTAGTTCATCCACGATGCATGTTCCTTCTAACACTTCACCACCAGCTAATTCAGCTAGTAGTGCAGCAGCACGTTCTGCAGCAGGTAACACACGGTTAGGGTCAACACCCTTTTCAAAACGAGCTGAAGCATCTGAACGGAGCCCAAGATGACGCGATGTTTGGCGTACAGTTAAGCCGTCGAAGTAAGCAGATTCAATAACAACCGTTGTAGTAGATTCAGTTACTTCAGAGTTTGAACCACCCATTACACCTGCTATAGCTACTGGCTCTTTACCATTTGTAATAACTAAATCTGTCGCTTTTAATGTACGTTCTTGGTCATCTAATGTCGTGATTTTTTCACCCTCTGTTGCTTTGCGAACCACGATTTCGCCAGTCGCTAGACTATCGTAGTCAAAGGCGTGAAGCGGTTGACCATATTCCATTAAAATATAGTTCGTTACATCGACAACATTGTTGTGCGGGCGTACCCCTGCCGCCATTAGACGATTTTGTAGCCACATTGGTGATTCTGTAATTTTTACGTTTTTCACAACTTTTGCAACATACATTGGATTTGCTTGTAAATCTTCTACTCGAAGTTTTAACATGTCTTCAGCTTTTTCAGAAGATGTGCTATAAGAAATTTCTGGATACTTTACTTCCTCTGAAAAAATTGCACCGACTTCATACGCCACGCCTAACATTGACAGTGCATCTGAGCGGTTTGGCGTTAAACCAAGTTCTAATACTGTGTCACGTAGACCTAAAATAGCAAGGGCATCCGAGCCGACTTCAGCATCAGCAGGAAGTACATAAATACCTTCAGAGTATGCTTTAGCAACAAGTTTTCCTTCAATCCCTAGCTCTTGCAATGAACAAATCATACCATTTGATTCATGTCCACGAAGTTTTGCCTTTTTTATTTTAATGCCACCTGGTAAATGTGCACCTGGACGTGCCACAATAACTTTTTGACCGGCATCGACATTTGGAGCACCACAAATAATTTGTTGTGGCTCAGCTTCACCTACATCCACTTGGCAAATATTTAATTTATCCGCTTCAGGATGCTTCTCTTTTGATACAACATAGCCGACAACAACTTTATCCATTCCTTTAGCACGATCAATTACTGCATCTACCTCAATCCCAGAGCGCGTAATTTTTTCAGCTAACTGTTCAGGCGCTAAGTCCTGTGTATTTACATAATCTTTTAACCATTCTAATGATACTAACATTTTTTATCCCCCTTACGCCTCTGTTCGCTCGAATTGTGATAAGAAACGGGTGTCACTTGTGTAGAAATGACGAATATCGTCGACACCATATTTCAACATTGCGATACGTTCTGCACCGATACCGAATGCAAAACCTGAAACTTTCTTCGGATCATAGCCAGCCATTTCAAGTACATTTGGATGTACCATACCTGCACCTAAAATTTCAATCCAGCCTGTACCTTTACATACGTTACATCCTGAACCACCACATTTGAAGCAAGAAATATCCATTTCAACAGACGGCTCAGTGAATGGGAAGAAGCTCGGACGCAAACGAATTTCACGGTCATCACCAAACATTTTTTTCGCTAGAGTATCTAATGTACCTTTAAGGTCACTCATTCGAATATTTTCGCCAATAACTAACCCTTCAATTTGCATAAATTGATGTGAGTGTGTGGCATCATCGTTGTCACGACGGAATACTTTCCCTGGACAAATAATGCGTATAGATTCACCTTTTTTCGCTTCCATTGTGCGAGCTTGCACCGGAGATGTATGCGTACGCAATAATATTTCCTCGGAAATATAGAACGAATCCTGCATATCACGAGCAGGGTGTCCCTTCGGCAAGTTCAGTGCTTCGAAGTTATAGTAATCCTTTTCTACTTCAGGACCTTCTGCAATTTCATAGCCCATACCGATAAATAAATCTTCAATTTCTTCAATAACGCGCGTTAGTGGATGACGATTTCCAACCTTAATTTCACGGCCAGGTAAAGTGACATCAATCGACTCACTTGCTAATTTTTCAGCAATTGCCGCTTCTTCTAGTACAGTCACTTTAGCTTCTAACACAGCCGTTACATTTTCACGAACCGTGTTCACTAATGCACCCATTTTCGGGCGTTCCTCTGCTGATAATTTACCCATCCCTTTTAATAAATCTGTGATAGGTCCTTTCTTTCCTAGATACGCTACTCGCACATCATTTAACTCTTTTAAATTTGCTGCCACTTCAATTTTAGCAAGTGCTTCTTGCTCTAACTGCTTTAATTGCTCTTCCATGTATATACCCTCCTTGATAAAATCAATTTCGCCTTGGCGTAATTGTAGCTGTCGCTTCGCTTTCGCACAGAAAACATTTGTTGCTGTCGCTTCGCTTTCGCACAGAAAACATTTGTTGCTGTCGCTTCGCTTTCGCACAGAAAACATTTGTAGCTGACACTTCGCTTTCGCTACAGATAACATTTGCCGCTGTCGCTTTACTTTCGCTACAGATAAACAATGCTTCCGGATTTTGAATTGTGCCCAGGCCTGCACGAGGGCCGACACGATGTCGGTCATTTCGGTAATGCCACAGGACGTGGCGTTCTTACCGGTGCAGGTCAGTTATCCGTTTTCGCAGGATGCGAAGGTTTTAGGCTAACATCCTTATTCATTCCTTTGAAAATCCGTGACATCCACTACTTTGATGGCATAAAAAAACTCGCCCCTAAAAAAGGGACGAGGACATTTCGCGGTACCACCCTAGTTATTGCACGGCAAACTCCAAGCAATCACTTCATTGACATAACGACTAGATTAAAGCCGGCATACCTTTACAGCTTGTTGCTGGTCCCGGTAGCTGCTCGCAGGATGAATTCAAAACTGCATTGGTACGGCGTTGGCTCTCAATCTCCGGCCTACGCTCCCTGTCGTCCATTCACAATCTTTACTACTTCCCGGTCAAAGCATTTTTGTATTCAAGCTTACATTTTACATGTGATTATACAATACTATACCAATTCAAATCAAGAGCTATGTGCCTATTGCCATCGATATTGATGGTTCAATCGGTAATTTTAGGCTCCTCACCATAACGTGTGGTTGATTTCCGTTCCGACTGGGCGCTTTGTTGCTGACGCTTCGCTTTCGCACAGAGCAAAGCTTCCTGGGGGCGTCCGATGAGCCGCTTCACTCGCGTTGCTCGCTCCAGGGTCTCGGGCCAACAGGATGTTGGTCACGAAGGCGTTATCACAGGACGTGATGCTCTTAGCCTTCGTTCCTCTATCGCTGATCCCCAAGGAGTCGCCCAGCCTCCACTCCAATCAACTAGTACATTGCATACGATTTCACCATATTCTTGCAATTACAGGTGTGATTGCGATTATTAACTACTTAACAAATCCATATAAAACGATTCCCGTTGCCACTGCTACATTTAGCGACTCTGCTTGGCCAAAAATTGGGATAATAATATTTTGATCTGTCATTGAAAGTAACTGTGGCTGAATCCCACTACCTTCATTCCCCATCATAATAGCGAATGCACCCGTATGCTCAATATCACTATAGACAACCGCTTCTTCATCTAAAGCAGTTCCAAATACTGGTACACCATTATCCTGTAACTGCTCAATCCATTCCTCTAAATCACCTCGGATGACAGGAATATGGAAATGTGAGCCCTGTGCAGAGCGAAGCGTTTTAGGATTATATAAATCGGCACACCCTTTACCTAATATGACTGCATCTAAGCCAGCAGCATCCGCTGTGCGAATCATCGTTCCAATATTTCCTGGATCTTGGACAGCATCAATTAGTAGTACTTTGCGCCATGAAACCATTACATCTTGTTCTAACAAAGGCTGCTTACAAACTGCAAATACACCTTGAGACGTCTCCGTTTCAGCAAATTCCTTGGCAACAGCCGCTGTTATTTCAACAATGGCTACATGATCAATCGGCCAAAGCATTGGTAAATCTACACCTTCACGTACAATTAGCTGTAGCACCTGTTCCTTATTTTTTAATGCTTCCTCCACCAAATGGAATCCTTCTACTATGAACTCCCCAGATCTTTCACGCTCTTTACGCGTTGTTGCTAGCTTCTTCCAATATTTCACTAACGAATTTTGCGTAGATTCAATTTTTTTCATCGTAACTCGTACCGCCTTTTTCCTTTTTACTGTTCATTATTATACAGTAGAAAATGACAAATTACATAGTTATACGAAAACCATTATAAAGTTATGTTCATCACCGAGATACATGTTATAATTTTCAATATTTTAAGAAAACAGAACGATTGTCCATTTGATGGTTAATAAATGATCTTACCTTACTGATTCCATGAATACATAAATAAACTTAAGGATGATATGAATGAAAAAAAATGTACATGTCGTAGGCGCAATTATTGAAAATGATAAGCATGAAATTTTTTGTGCGTTAAGAAATCCTAATATGGTACTAGCAAATTATTGGGAGTTTCCTGGTGGTAAAATCGAAGAGGGGGAATCACCTAAACAAGCTTTATCCCGTGAAATATTAGAGGAATTTAATTGCTCTATACAAGTTGGAGAAAAAGTAGAAGATACCATTCATGAATATGAAAAATTTATAGTTCGCTTAGAAACATATAAGGCTACAATCATAAAGGGGGAGCCTATCGTGCTAGAACATGCTGAAATTAGATGGGTTCCTCGAAATCAACTTCTAGAGCTTAATTTCGCTCCTGCCGATATTCCAGCAATTAAAAAAATACTAGCTGAAAACATATAGTTACTATTTATAATCAAAAGGGTGACAATTAAGAAAATACCTTAATTGCCACCCTTTTATTTATTCAAATCCATACAATGTGTTGCCCTATTTCGTCCATTTTCCTTAGAGGCATATAAAGCTTCATCAGCTCTTTTTAAAATTGTAGCCTCACTATCCCTTATGGTCGCTGTCGCAATTCCGATACTCACTGTTATTTTTCCAGTTTGCCATTTCGCATGTTCAACAGCCCATCGTAAATACTCAGCGATCTCTTTAGCCTCGTCCTGTTCAGTTTCAGGTAAAATGACAACGAATTCTTCTCCTCCATAACGTGCGACCATATCTTCTGAAGGAGCCTGAGTTTTTAATATTTGTGCTAATTGTACAAGGACTTCATCTCCAACTTGATGACCGAATGTGTCATTTACTATTTTGAAATGATCGATATCTAAAATAAAGAGTGAAAACGATTTTGCAGTTTCGTCGAAAATGGCAAACTGTACTTCTAGTTTTTCTTGAAAGAACCTTCTATTTTTCAAACCTGTTAGCTTATCTGTAACTGATAATTCTATTAATGTCGCATTCATTTCTAATAGCTCTGCTTGTTTCTGTTCGATTTCTAGATGAATCCTTTCTAATTTTGCTAATGCTCGATCCTTATCAAT
Source organism: Lysinibacillus sp. TE18511 (assembly GCF_054062295.1). NCBI lineage: Bacteria > Bacillati > Bacillota > Bacilli > Caryophanales > Bacillaceae > Lysinibacillus > Lysinibacillus sp. TE18511. The sequence continues at coordinate 139,235 of NZ_JBSSFD010000006.1, read as the reverse complement.
ATAAGCTGCTTCCATTTGTTTTTTAGCTGATCTTAATTCTAATTCATAATCAATACGCTTCTTCATCTTCACTAAAATACAATCAATTCGCTCCATTTCATCCTCAGTATACAGCCTAGCATTCAACAAATATGGATTAGAAATACCATCCAAATGCTTAAAACTAATAAAAAACTCCTCAACACATTTATGTAAATTAATGGTAGGGTAAAAATAAGAATGAAAAATCAGCTTATTAGGCGTAGACATGAGAAATTCAATATGCTTATTTAACACATCTGCCTGTTCGTAGCCCAACCATTTGAGAAAAGTTTGATTCACTTCTGTTATAATCCCTTCATGCGTAATGGAAAGAAAACCACAAGGTGCATAGTTCAATTGTTTATCCATTCTTGAATATCCTTTCATGTTTCTTACAAAAATGCTTTGATACAGCGAATCGTTTCTTCTGGATGGCTAATATGTGGGTAATGACCCTTTGCCTCCATTACGATCAATGTACTATTTGTTAAGTGAATATGTAAAAAATCCCCTATCTCAATCGGCACAATACTATCATCTGAACATTGCATAATAAGTGATGGAACTGTCGCTTTAACTAAGTCGTCACGATAATCCGATAAAAAAGTTACTTCCGCAAATTCTCTAGCAATAACAGGATTAGCTGCAATAAAAGTTTGCTCCAACTCTTGTGATAGACTAGGAATCTCAGGATTTTTCATAGCTATAGGAGCCAAGTAACTTGCCCATCCCGAAAAATTCATTTCCATCATATCCAGTAGTTCTGTAATATCACTTAGTTCGAAACCGCCATGATAAGCACCGTCATTTAAATAACATGGAGATGGTCCAATCATCACCAATTTCTTGAAAGATTCAGGTCGTTTTATCGATGCTAACATTCCTATCATTGAGCTAATAGAATGTCCAACAAATATAATCTCTTTCAATTTCAAAAAATCGATTATGTCTAATATATCCTGTACATAACCATGTAAAGTATTGTATTTTTCAGATTTATAGGCACTTAAATCCGATTTTCCTGAGCCGACATAATCAAACAATATTACTTGAAAATTTTCTTCAAATGCAGGTGTGATAAAGCGCCACATATTTTGATCGCAACCAAAGCCATGCGCAAAAATAATAGTTTGATTCCCTTTGCCTATTATTTTCACATTATTACGTACAATTACATCAATCATCGCATTTACTCCCTTTAGAAATTTAAGTAATACCTTCATTTTGACCTTGAGGACAATAATTATCAAGATAAAGTAAAACTTTAATTTAGTAGAGGTTCTTTATCCTCCTAATTATTAGTCTTCACCAATCGAAATTTTACGGCAGTTATCCTCACAACTTATTTCTTTGCTTCCGATACAGATAAATTACTGCCCATTAATGCGGGATAAACTAAGGAAATTATTGCAAAAGAGCAAAATGCTTAGAATATGCTCTGCATTTTGCTCTTAATTGATTTTTCAGTATTTATTACCTTTCATTTAAAGCCATTTTCTATATGGCGGAATACTTTGAGGAAAATGAAATACATTAAACGGATCGTATTTTCCCTTTACTTCTCTAAGCATTCTAAGATTACGACCATAATAGGCAGTTGGCCAATCTTTTATATAACGATCAGGGAAATTCACATAATCTCCAACAGTGAAAGGTGACAAAGCCCGTCTTAAATTCTCGACCCACTGAATATTTTTTTCTTCTTCTTTAGCCTTTTCCCATGAGGTAATATACTCCTGAGCAATTAAAGCATTTCTATAATAATAAGCTGTTCGGCTTGACGCAATTTGACTTACCGCGCCTCTAAGAGATTGCTGCCAAATGGTCGTATTTCTATTTGGAGCGTTAGATAAAAATTCTTTCATTTCTACAATGGCAGCATGAGGGAATGGCCTTTCAATAAAGGATCCTGACCTTTTACGAAGGGCTGGTTTGTTGCCGCTCGTTAAGTCGAAAAATTCTACAGCTTTAATATAAGGTACTTCCTTTATCCATATATTCGTTGGTGACCCTGTTTTCCTCAATGGACGGAGTAGTTTCTTTAACTCAGATGCTGTACCTATAAACTCACCTTGAGCAACAATATCACCCACTTGCTTAGATTTAAGCTCAATTTGTGAGGTCAAACGTTCATCTGTATAAGGTGCCCATTTTTGCCATGCGTCAAAGGCTCGTTCAAAATCTTCCCATCCCCATGTAATGGAGAAAATCGATACGTTAGAAATAGGATGCAGTTTAAATGTAAGAGCTGTAACGATGCCAAAATTCCCACCGCCCCCGCCACAACTTGCCCAAAATAAATCACTATTTTTCTGCTTGTCAGCTTGGATTACTTCAGCCCCTTCATGGCCACTTGCAACAACCATTTCAAGTTCCAGTAAATTGTCACATGTTAGCCCAAATGGACGCGATAACATGCCAATTCCCCCACCAAGCGTCAAACCAACAACCCCTACACTCCCTTCAGTTCCTGCCGGGATTGTAAAGCCATTTTCCCATAATACCCGATATACTTCTCCTAAATTAGCACCTGCTTCAATTTTCGCTGTCATATCTTGCTGGTTAATTGTTATTTCATTCATATCACTAACATCTATAACAAGACCTTCATTTAATATTGAATAATTTTCATAGCTATGTCTCCCACTTCTGATTCGAAATGGTTCATTATTTTCTCTCGCCCATCTTAATGCGTTGATAACGTCTTTCTTATGTCGACAAAATACAATGATACTCGGAAATTTGGGATCATTTAAGTTATTATTTGTTCTTGCTTGCTTATAGTCCGGATCTTTAGGGGTAACAATTCTTCCTGTGAGCTTTACTTTCTTCAAAATACAGCTCCTCTCTCAAATGATGCAATGCAATGTTTTATCCTATGCTTATCACTTGGAAAGAATATGAAGATTGAAATTTTTATCGCTTAAAAATTAAAGATAAATGCTCATTCTCTTTATTCATACATATGATGCTATATTGAGACTACCTAGGAGGTGTTCTAATGATTATTCATGTGGTGAGCGCTGGTGAAACCCTTTGGCAAATTGCAAACCACTATTCCGTACCTATCAATTCCATTATCCAATTAAACGCATTATCTCATCCAAATCAATTAGTCATCGGACAATCACTCGTGATCCCCTCTCCTTATACAACTCATACGGTAAAAAGGGGCGACACTTTATGGTCAATTGCTCAACAATATAGTGTGCCTATTCAATCAATTATCACAGAAAATCATTTAACAAATCCAGATGTTTTAACACCTGGAACTCAGCTCGTAATTCCACCTATTACACATATCGTGCAGCCTGGAGAGACACTATCGCAAATTGCCAATCAATATGGTACGACCGTTCAAGCAATCGTTGTGGAAAATGGAATTGCAAACCCAAATATGATTTATGCTGGCACACGTTTGATTATTCCGAGAGCTAAGCCTTCCATTGAAGTAAATGCTTATACGTATCAAAAGCCTGAAGAAGCTGTTCGTTCGATTAACGCAATCGGTCATCTTCTTACTTATTTTAGCCCCTTTGCTTATATGATTAAGGAGGATGGATCTTTACAGCCTGTAGAAGATAAAGAAATGCTTGAAGCAGCTATTGCCAAAAACATTACACCTATGTTAACTCTGACGAATTTCTCTTCCACAGAAGCAGGCTCCAACTTAGCGCATGTTATTTTATCTAGTGCAGCATTACAGGAAAAGGTCATCAACAATGCCCTGCAAGTGATGGAAGAGAAAGGCTATAAAGTATTAAATATTGATTTTGAAAATGTACTTCCAGCAGATCGGGAAAATTACAATGACTTTCTTCAGTTAGCTGTTGACCGTCTTCACCCAAAAGGATTCCTAGTCTCAACGGCACTTGCACCAAAGACGAGCGCAACCCAGGCAGGAACATTATATGAGGCACATGATTATGAGGCACACGGAAGAATTGCAGATTTTGTAATTTTAATGACATATGAGTGGGGCTATCGACTTGGTCCACCACAAGCTATTTCACCCATTAATGAAATGAGAAAAGTTGTAGAATATGCTTTATCAGTAATGCCTGCTGACAAAATATTTTTAGGTTTTCAAATTTATGCTCGCGATTGGCTTCTGCCGCATGTTAAAGGGCAAGAAGCAGAAACATTCAGTTCTCAAGAAGCCATAAACAGAGCTGTAAAATATGGCGCAATCATACAATATGATAGGATCGCACAATCACCCTATTTTCGTTATGTGGATGAACAAGGTAGAAATCATGAGGTATGGTTTGAAGATGCTAGAAGTGCACAAGCTAAGTTTGACATGGTGAAGCAATATAATCTCCGAGGTATTAGTTATTGGGCATTAGGTTTTCCTTTCCCACAAAATTGGGCACTATTAAATAATGATTTTACCATCAAAAAGGTTTCTTTATAAAGACGACTCATCATCCAAAGTTGGAGATGACATTGGCTACATCAAATACCCATTATAAAAGTAAGCTTAGTTTACGTAGTTAAGGATTTTCTATTAACACAAAAATGATTTATACATGTCTACATTAACCCTTACTCTTCCCCAGTTTTTCCTATTATAAAAAAATCAATTGAAAGCCATATTAAGAAATATCAAAACGAAAGGAGAAACTAAACATGGGAAGAGACAATAAGCAAGGGCAAAGCGCCAACAAAGGGTCATTGCCTCAAACACCAAAAAATCAAAAAATAGCGCCAAACAAAGTTAGTGAAGAATTTTCTCAAGAGTTTATGGACCTTATTAATTCAGTTACTAAAGAAAAAAAGACAAAAAAATAAGGGGTACAACAAGTGGATTATAAACGTGCACAAGAAATTGTCGCCTCTCCATCAGAATATGAAGTAAGCTATAATGGCGTATCCGTCTGGATTGACAAGCTTCATGATGATGGTAAAACAGCAACTGTTCATTTACGTCGTTCTTTAGAGGAACGTTCCGAAGTAGACGTAGGAGAATTAAAGGAAGAATACCTCGCGCATTAAAACCTCATAATAAAAATCTGCTTACTTACAGTGTGTTTAAGTAAGCAGATTTTTTCTTTTTGAAAATACATATTGCCAATATATAAATCCATTAAACGGAAGTAGAGCATGCTATAAAACATCACGTCCTGTGATAACGTCTTCGTGACCAACATCGTGCTGCTGTCGCTTCGCTTTCGCGCAAAAAACATCGTGCTGCTGTCGCTTCGCTTTCGCGCAAAAAACATCGTGCTGCTGCCGCTTCGTTAGCACTTCACTTTCGCGCAAAAAACATCTGTTGCCCCAAGCGGCTCAGCGGACGCTCCCAGTCGGAACGGAAATCAACCACACGTTATGGTGATGATATGAAAATTTCAACTTTAAATGATGTAATCCTCTTCATATTTCATCCCTGTTAAAATATCACTTGCTCGATTGTGTAAGTCTTTGTAGTTATTCGCAATCTGTTCAGCAGAAATCGGCTTACTAAATAAATAGCCCTGAATATAATCGCAATCACCCTCAATTAAAAAAGCAAGCTGCTCGACTTCCTCAATTCCTTCGGCAACAACCTTTAATCGCAAATGCTTCGCCATTGATAAAATCATAGAAACGAGTGCTTCATCATTTTGATTATGCTGAATATTTCGAACAAATGCCCGGTCAATTTTTAAGCAATCAATTGGAAAATCTTTGAGATACGAAAGCGACGAATACCCTGTTCCAAAGTCATCAACGGCAATTTGGATACCAATTGCCTTTAATTCATGAAGTAGCTGTGTCATTTGATCGATATTCATCGTCATACTTTCCGTAATTTCTAATTGTAAATATTTTGGCTCTAAATTTGTACGTTGTAAAATTTCTTGTACCATTTGTACTAAATCTTGTTGAAATAATTGCCCAAGAGATAAATTAACAGCAACCTTCATTGGTGGCAAACCTTGCTTCTCCCATGTCTTCGCTTGAACGCATGCTGTCTCTAAAATCCATTTCCCTAATGGAATAATTAGTCCAGATTCTTCTGCAATTGGGATAAACAACTCCGGTGAAACAAACCCGCGCGTTGGATGACGCCACCGTACTAGCGCTTCCACCGATTCAATTTTACTAGTTTTTAAATTTACCTGTGGCTGAAAATCCAAATAAAATTCTTCATTAGCTAACGCCTTATGAAGCTCTTGCTCAATCAATATACGGTCAGCAATGCCATTTGACATATATGGCTTATAGAAAAGAAATCTTTGAGGCATTTGACTCGCGTCTCGCATCGCTAACTGAGCATGCATTAAAAGCTCTTCACCTGAGCAATCCTCAGCATGCAGTGCAATTCCAAAATTAAGATTTCCGTTAAGCGAAAATAATTGTACTTGTAACGGTTTTTTCATAGCATCCTTCAAGTTAAAGCAAAATTGTAATAGCTCTTCACTTGTTGTTACATGATCAATATAAATAATAAACTGCCCCTCACGAAGCTTGGTTGCATAATAATGAGGCGGTAATATAGCTTGTATTCTCTCAGCCACGCGCTTCATCATTTCATTGGAATAGCTAATACCTATAGACGAGCGGATGGCTGCAAGGCGATCAATCTCAATAGCAATGATTGCTTTTTGATGGTTATTGGCATGTAAATCCTCTTTTAAGGTTTTTAATAATAGATGTTCATTCGGGAGCCCTGTAATATCATCATGAAAAGCTTGAAAGCGTAGCTCCTGTTGCGAATACTCAAGGTCTTGCTTTATTTTCAGTAATTGCCGATACGGTTTTTCGACCGATGTATAAAATAGTGCTTTTAGGAAAAAGTAGAATGCAAAAAATTGATAAATAAGTGCTGAAAAACCCCAAATAGATTCCCTATCTTTAATGAAAACAAAGAAAATATCACTAATAATTAAATAAATTGCAGCGCTATTTAGCCATATTTCTCGTTTGGGCAACTGTTTTATATACTTACTTAAAATCACGATCGTTGTACCTTGTAAGACAGCAGACAACAAATGGACAATAGTCTTAACTTTATTCAACAATGGTTCTTCAAGCAAGAAATATTTTGAAGAGCAATATACTAATACAAAACTCAACAATACAAATAGTAAGGAACTTCCATATGTATAAATACGAACATTCATCCTTAAGCGTTCTTTGGGCTTTAAAATAATAAAGAGAAAACCGATTGATAAGCACAATCGCTCTATTATATGTAAAAGCATTTCCATATATTGTGTTTCAGCCATTGGGTTTTGTGTAATAACTAAGCTCACTATTTCCAACAAGGCGATGACAAAAAATAAATTACCTATGTATAATATTTGATTTGATAATAAGTGTGGAAAAACGAGCCAAGATTGAATAGCGATTGCCATCGTACAAACAATAATTAGTATTTGTATAATCAAATCCAAGCATATGTAGCTTTCTTCCTTAAAAATATCGAATATCCGATCACTTATACCTAATAGTGGTATAACTAGTAATAATGGCAATACTATATACCAAACCTCTTTCTTTTCTAACTCTAATTGATTCAACAAAAACCCTCCATACCCAATATATATCTTTAAATAGGTAATTTTATCTATCCAAAGGAGGCTCTTCATCAAAATATGTATCTGACTACACATTCCACGGAAATCACCTCTACATGATGGTGATAAGCCTTTTTATTAATTTCTTACAAATCATAACATTTTTATGCCAAAACGAAAGTATGCTAATATTCATTTTCCATTTTGATATTAGCATACTTTTGATGTTTTATCGCTCTATTCTTCTCTAGAAGATAACAGTTCACGCAGTTTAATCATTATTCTTGTGCGTCTTTTTTTAACTGCATCTACAGATAAACCTAGTTCTTTAGCTATTTCCGAGTAACTATAACCTTCTACATAAAAAAGTAGTAATATTTTTCTTTCTTCTTTTTTTAAACAGGACATAATACATTCTATATGAATGGGATTTCTCTTACTTATTTCATAATCATGAACATAATTTATCGTTTCATTGTCCATAGGTGTATAATTCTTTAGAAATAGGCTCTCCTTTGAAAGTTCTTTTAAAATTTCTCCTTTGACGCATGTATAAATATAAGCAGAAAACTGCCCTTTTGTTGGATCCGCTTTGCGCCAAGCCTCCCAAACAGCTATAGATGCTATATGACGATAATATTCAAAATCCTTGTAAATTCGGCACTTTAATAAAATCGACGTGATCATTGGCTGGACAAATTCCAATACTTCTTCAAATGGTTGTTCAGGTGATAACTTTTGCTTATTACGCTGTGTTGTCATCCTATTTTCCTGTCGACTATGCACAGTCCATTATTCCTAGGTGCCTCTATCTTAATTATTATACTACCAGTATGTCGAACGGCCCTTTTGACGATATAACTAGAGAGTTTTTATAAACCATACTTAATATTTATACATTACAACAGTACGATATTTCATAAATCATATGTTTTTACTGGATTTCTATACATATTTCTAAAAAGGTTGGACAGATTACTACTAAGGAGGCGAAATAGATGAATTTTCAAATAAGAGATGCGATTACGACAAACGTACATGGTCAATCTGCGGCTGAATTCAAGGATATTGTCGAGGATGCTATTAGCCGTGGTGAAGAGCATTTACTGCCAGGGCTTGGTGTATTTTTCGAAAAATGGTGGCAGCAATCTAGTCCTGCTGAGCAGGATGCATTTGTTCAAAAACTAGAAAAAGTCTTTGCTCACTAATTTTTTATAGACAGTTCATTCCATTTCCAATAAATGCGTGATAAAGTTTTATTTATCAGAAAATTTGGAGGGATTGGAATGACTGTTGCTGTAGAATTAATAGTAAATCAACTAAAAGAGGTTTTAACTGAGGAACAGGTGTCAACAAACGAAACAGTGCGACAGCTACATGGAAGGGACGAATCTCATCATTCAATGAGCTTACCAGATATCGTTGTCTTTCCTCGTTCCACGGCCGATGTCAGTGCCATCTTAAAAATTGCGCATGTGGAACGTGTACCCGTCGTACCTTTCGGTGTTGGCTCAAGCTTGGAAGGAAATGCAATCCCTATTGCAAATGGCATTTCTATCGATTTCTCTGAAATGAATACTATTTTAGAGATTCGACCAGATGACCTGCTAGTGAAAGTACAACCAGGTGTAACACGTGCCCAATTAAATAAAGAATTAAAAAAACATGGGCTTCAATTCACTGTTGATCCTGGTGCTGATGCTACACTTGGTGGAATGGCAGCGACAAATGCCAGCGGAACAACAGCAGTGCGCTATGGAGTGATGCGCGATCAAGTACGAGATTTAGAGGTTGTACTCGCAGATGGCTCAGTCATTCATACCGGTAGCTTAGCAGCAAAATCTTCTTCTGGTTATCACTTGAATGGCCTTTTCATTGGCTCTGAAGGTACTCTAGGTTGCTTTACAGAATTAACTTTACAAGTTTATGGTATACCTGAATTTGTCACTGCAGGACGCGCAGTTTTTGCGACAGTTGGCGATGCTGTCAGTGCAGTAACCGCATTGTTGCAGGCGGGTATTTCAATTGGTCGTGTTGAACTGGTCGATGAAGCCTCTATCAAACAAGCTAATATTTATAATGAAACATCCTATAATGAAAAACCAACACTATTTTTAGAATTTCACGGAAATGAAGCAGGTATGCATGCTGATATAGAATTTGCTAGCGAAATTTTTGAGGACTTTGGTTGTCTTTCTGTAGAATTTGAACAAGACAATGCAGCACGTAATAAGCTCTGGGAGGCGCGCCATTCATTGGCCTATGCATATATCCATGCCTATCCGGGGAAAAAGCTTATGTCGACTGACGTTTGTGTACCCATATCTATGCTTGCTGATTCTGTTTTATATGCTCGTGAACAGCTTGAGCAAGTTGGTCTTGCAGGCGGAATTGTAGGTCATGTTGGAGACGGTAACTTCCATGCCCTGTTAATGTTAGATCCAAATGATGCTGAGGAACAAGCAAAAGCCGACCGCTTCAATGAACATATTGTCCAATATGCTCTACTACGTGGTGGCACTTGTACCGGTGAACATGGTGTTGGTATTGGAAAAATGAAATATCAGTCTACAGAGCATGGAACATCTCTATTGGTGATGAAGAGCATCAAGGCAGCACTTGACCCACATAATATTATGAATCCAGGGAAAATTTTCACTATGTAGACTTATTATCACTTTTAAACAAAGGTACCCGTTGGATATCAATGGGTTCCTTTTTATAGATCATCAAATGAATACCCGCTAAACAAGAAAAAAAGCAACCTAGCGTCTCCCAGGTTACTTTACTATGTAGCGATGTGGTCATCCACCTTGACAACATACATCGCGCGTGGCTAACATCCCTCTGTCTGCACACCACTGTTATGTTATTCTCATTGACACCCCCTGTTGCCAATGAGAACTCTATATATCTAGTACTTCTCAACCCGAGAAGTATATGTCACAAATTAAGCTAGAATTGAGGCTAGCACTGCTTTTTGTGCATGGAGTCTGTTTTCTGCTTGCTCAAAGATGTAAGAATTTGGACCATCAATAACAGATGCTGCTACTTCTTCTTCACGATGCGCTGGTAAACAGTGCAGGAACATGTAATTCGGCTTAGCGTATGCAACAAGTTCATCATTAATTTGGTAACCTGCAAAGTCTTCTAGACGTTTTGCCGTTTCCTCTTCTTGCCCCATCGATGTCCAAACATCTGCGTACACTACGTCCGCATGTAAAACCGCTTCTACAGGATCATTTGTGATTGTAATAGTACTACCATTTGCTGCGGCGATAGCCTGTGCTTTTGCAATCACCTCTGCATCACATTCATAGCCAATTGGCGTTGCAACTGCTACGTTCATTCCTACATGTGCAGAAGCTACCACTAATGAGTGCGCCACATTGTTGCCATCTCCAACATAGGCAATTTTAAGGCCCTTTAGTTCCCCTTTATGTTCAGCGATTGTTTCTAAATCAGCTAAAGCTTGGCATGGGTGATAAATATCCGTTAGTCCATTAATAACAGGTATAGATGCATGCTCTGCAAGCTCCTTCACCATAGCATGAGAATTTGCACGAATCATAATACCATCTAAATAGCCTGATAATACATGTGCTGTATCATAAATCGATTCACCACGACCAATTTGCAAATCACGCGCATGCATAAACATACCTTTTCCACCTAATTGATTCATGCCTACTTCAAATGAAATACGAGTACGAGTTGAATGTTTTTCAAAAATCATGCCGAGCGTCTTACCTTCTAGCAGCTTCGGACATTTCTCTTCTTTTGTAATTATTTTCAGCTGTGTTGCTAATTCAACTAACTGTTGAACTTCTTCACTTGTATAATCTAGCAAGGTTAGTAAATCTTTACCCTTTAAGCTAGACACTAACTTCAACTGTACTTCCTCGAGTAATTTCATAGCATTCGCTCCTTATTTCGTTACTGTTGAATCAAGTATAGCATGCATAAATATAAAATCAACTGAATTTTTATGTTTATTTTCAAAAATTGGAATTCTTTCTTAAAATGTGACTAAAATGCGAATTATTGAATTTTTATTCATAAATCAATATTTTAATCCTCAGCACCACATTCCAGATAATTGCATTATTGTTATTCCATTTTTATAATTAAAATGTATTGATTATTTTAGTGGTAAAATAAATGGATAAAGAGCTGGTACATCTTAGTAAGAGATTGTTAAAAAGATTGCAGAGAAGTGATTATCGAGTTAGATACACGAGGATTCTTTGTTTTCAGAAGCAAAAGGAAATGAAGCTTGCTATCATTTATAAATATTATACAAAGCTCCATAAAGAGGATTTGTTACATGGAAAATACATATTTTTGAAATTACATTCTATTATTTCAGATCAACAGAAAAATAAACGTTTGTAATGGAGGTACTATTGTGGATTTATATGATTTAAAAAAGGACATATTTAATATTGCTTATCCTTTTATAAAAACTCGCCCAAATGTTGCTTTGTCCATCGGCATTATTGATCAACACCAAGAAGCTACTTTTACTTTCAATGGCTCTAATTTTATGCTCGAAGAAAAGCCTTATGTATATGAGGTTGGGTCCATTTCTAAAGTTTTTACTACGTCAATATTAGGTGAAATGCTTCAGGAAGGTAAAGTTCATTTAGAAGATTCCATCGGCAACTATTTTTCTGCACTCCCTGATCATCACCCTGTGACGCTAAAACGTCTAGCAAATCATACATCAGGTCTGCCAGGTATAGGTGTGCTTAAAAATATTTACAATCTTTTTGATACTCAAACACCTCGTGATCCTTTTTGCCAATATTCACTGGATGAGACTATACATTATTTTAAAACACATACAAACGAGCCAAAAGTTAAGTTTAGATATTCAAATGTAGGCATGGGGCTTTTAGGGTATATTTTGGCCAATACGCTTCACACAGATTTTGAAACAGCCATCAAACAAAGAATTACAGATCCTTTAGATTTGCCAAATACATTTATTTCTATCCCTTCTGATAAAAAGGAGACGATATTACAAGGATACGGTATCCGAGGGCATAAAAAGCCTCCTCTCCATATGAATAACTTTATGGCAGCAGGGGCAATCCGTTCAACTGTCGATGACCTATTAAAATTTATGAAAGCTCATTTAAGCGATGAAAATTTAGGCTATACATTCACACACCAAGCTACTGAAACTATTTCAAAAGATTTAAGTATTGGTTTAGGATGGCTTCTTGAGGACGATATTATTTGGCATAACGGTTCAACAAAAGGATTCTCTAGTTATTTAGGGTTTGATAAAACACAGCAAACAGGGGTCGTTGTTCTATCCAACTATCGATCGAATATATTGACAATAAATCCTGGACAAATTGGTAGAGATATCTTAAAGCTTTTAAAAGATGAATAGATACTTTATCTGAATACAAAATGAAATTCTTCGCTTTTCATTTTTATCGAGAGATTATGTATTTATCGACATAAAAAATACAAAACAGCCCTCAAACAAAAGAGGGCTGTTTTACTTATAATGCTTAGTCAAAAATAATTTTATTCACTGCGTCACAGTTTAATTGTTGATTTTAATAACTTACAACAAATATTCAAATCACTTTACCAACCGCCACGATTCTGAATTTCGTCTGTTTTAGAATCAATGTTACGTGCAAATTCTTTCACTTTTTGTACAGAATCATCAATTTGACGCTTCGTTGTTTGAATGCGATTTGCTATGCTAATCAATTGCGCAGGTTCTGGTGGGCTTGGCTGATTCGCAAGCATCATCAATTCTTGTTGAATACCTTCGAAATTAATGCCAGCATTTGTAATCATGTCACAAGCCAAAGTGATTTGAGAAGCTGTGTGGTCTACTGAATCAGCAACTCGCTGATTGTTATTCCAATTCGTTCGACCTCCACCCATATATGAGTTCATCTGTCGCTCCCCCTATCCTTGTAGCTTATCTGTTAATTCGTCGATTTCAGTAATTTTTTTATTAACACTGTCAGTGAAGGAATCAATTTCATCCGTTAATTTATCAACATCTTTTACATTGCGCTGAACTTCTGTTAAGTTATTTAATGCGTTTTGCACTTTACCAGTAATACCCATAGCTACGCTTTCTAGCATCGCTTTTACATGAGGCGGCGCATCTTGTCCAACTTGCGCTAGCAACATATCAACTTGTGGTTGAATTTCATTCAATGTAGTTTGAGCGTTAATTAATTCGCGTGAACAAGAATTCAACTCATTGTCGATTTTGTCCGAAGAACGGTCAATGTTCGCTTGAACATCTTTTATTTCACCTAACACCTTATCTATTTTATTACCAACTTCTCTTGCGGTAGATTTACTAATAATCATAATTGCAGGTTCCTCCTAGAAAAAATATGTTTATTCATATATATTACCAAAAAACTCTGATTCTTCCTAGCACTATTCTCCAATTAGTAAATCAGATATATTTCTTTGATCTAACCAATGCGAAAAGCCTCCTAACATCCTAGTTAGAAGGCAAAAATAATAGTTCAATTTAGTTCTTTATACTGTATTAGTCAAAAATAATCTTATTGACTGCATCACGGTCTAATTTTTTAATAACTTCCACCATTAATTTTACAGCATTATCATAATCATCACGATGTAAAATACCAGCATGTGAATGGATATAGCGTGTAGCAATACCGATTGATAATGCTGGCACTCCATTAGCAGTAATGTGCATGGAACCAGCATCTGTACCGCCACCAGCCATTGCTTCGAATTGGTATGGAATATTATGCTCATCTGCTACATCTAAAACGAATTCACGTAAGCCACGATGTGATACCATTGAGGCATCGTAGACAACTATTTGTGGACCAGCGCCCATTTTACTAGTTGATTCCTTCGCAGTTACTCCTGGTGTGTCTCCTGCTACACCTACATCGACAGCAAAGCCAATATCTGGTTGGATTTTATGCGTAGCGGTTTTCGCACCACGAAGCCCTACTTCCTCTTGTACGTTCCCTACAGAATAAAGGATATTAGGATGCTTTTCATTTTTCAAAGCTTTCATAACATCTATTGCAATTGCACAACCAATGCGGTTATCCCATGCTTTTGCTAATAGATACTTTTCGTTTTTCATCACATTAAATTCAAAATATGGTGTGACCATATCGCCAGGACGTACGCCCCATTCAAGTACTTCATCTTTTGAAGCTGCACCAACATCGATAAACATGTCTTTAATGTCTACCACTTTGTTACGCACATCTGCTGGTAAAATATGAGGTGGTTTTGAACCAATAACCCCAATAATTTCATCGCCTTTACGTGTTGTAATTGTTACACGCTGCGCAAGCATAACCTGGCTCCACCAACCGCCTACAGTTTGGAATTTGATGAACCCTTTGTCATCGATTTGGGTAACCATGAAGCCTACTTCATCTAAATGACCGGCAACCATAATTTTAGGACCATTTTCATCGCCAACTTTTTTAGCAATGACGCTTCCTAAATTATCTGTTTCAACTGAGTCTGCAAATGGTGCAATGTATTTTTTCATAACCTCACGTGGTGCACGTTCATTACCTGCAATACCATTCGCATCCGTTAAATCTTTAAACATTTGTAATGTTGGATCTAGTTGTGTCATCCTTTTTCCTCCTGCTTCTTGTATCCCCTCTATTATACTTCGTTTACCGAAATATTCCTAGCCTAAATCGTCTGAAAATTGGTGTATTTCTTACTTTAATATCCTGAACGCTGACGATTATAATTCTCTTCATTTTTCTCAATATAGGCCCCTACAACGTCCTCAAACGTAAAGCCTAGATTGTACGCAAGTAATCCATAGCATTGCCAAATAGCTAAATAACTATCCTCTGTTGGTTGACTAATAAACTTTAAAATATAGTCCTGTGTCATTAAAAATGTCTCTGTTAAATCTCGCTTCTCTTCAATTACTGGCCATTTTTCTATCGCTGTATAACCTTTTAATAGGCCAAGTGATAATATAAAATGAATCGAATCCACATATTCCTCTAAAATCACATCACGCTCTGAGGGTCCCTTTGTGCTCCAAAACTTAAAGCAACGTGTTTCATTAGCAAGTTCACCCAGCTCTACCATTAATGCTAAACCTTTTTCTTTAAATACATCACGATCAATTTTTTGTGTTTTCTCGATGAAATCATCAAGCTCTTTCTGCATTTTATACAAATGTTGTAAATTCATTTTTTTCTCCTAAATTTCTTAAAAATATTTATAAAAAGTGAAACTAATTGCCCCCTCCAATCGTATAGGAGGGAATAACCTTTCTTCAAGGGGGAAATTGAAAATGTTGCCATTACTTATTCGACTTGCTGTTATTGCGCTTATTATCTATGTATTTTATAAAGCGATTCGTTATATAACCGATCCTAAGCGAAAACTTGATGAAGCCTATGAAAGAGGCCACTATTATTTTTATGATGACGTCAAAAATGTCCGAAAAAATTTCTTTATCTCTTATAAGGGTGCTCTTTTCGAAGGTGAAAAATACCTTGGTACTACCGATGATGCCTTTGAAGTTGTTACGATTTTTGTTGGCGCCCGTGACGCCGCTACACTGCAAGGTTTTTCGAGAAAAGACTTTGAATACCTACAGCAGGAAATCCTATTGAACTATCCAAGCGCAAAAATAAACTGGAAACAACCCATTGAAAAGCTTATGCACAACACATCCTCATGATGAGGATGTGTTTTTAATATATCGCAACATTTTTTACGATTTATCGGAATGTTTTTGCGTTTTTTCACCAGATTTGTACGATGATAAAAATTTGAATAGCCGCTAGTAACGGGAATCCAAATGCAAAACTGTTATGGCGTGTTTTATGACGGAATAAATACATTCCTAGTACGCCACCTACTGCACCACCAGCAATTGCTAATGTAAATAACGTACGTTCAGCAATACGCCATTCATGCTTTTTCGCTTTTGATTTATCCATACCCATCATCACGAGCAGAACTATAGAAACAACTGCCATATAACCTAATAATGCTTGTCCCATTGAGTACTCCTTTATTTTTACTATTTACTACTCTAACACAAAAAAGACTGACGGATAAGTCCATCAGTCTTGTAAGAAATTTTGCACCTGTCGCTTCGCTTTCGGTGCAGAAATAATTTTTAACTTCGTCAAAAATTATTTTGCTACTGCTTTTTTAGCAGATTCAGCTAATTGAGTGAATGCTGCTGCATCAGTTACAGCTAGGTCAGCTAACATTTTACGGTTAACTTCGATACCAGCAACTTTTAAACCGTGCATTAAACGGCTGTATGAAAGACCGTTCATGCGAGCAGCTGCGTTGATACGAGTGATCCATAATTTACGGAAATCACGTTTTTTCTGACGACGGTCACGGTATGCATATTGACCTGACTTCATTACTGCTTGGTTTGCAACTTTGTATAATGTATGTTTTGAACCATAGTAACCTTTAGCTAATTTTAAAACCTTTTTACGACGCTTGCGCGTCACTGTTCCGCCTTTTACGCGTGGCATATGAATTACCTCCTGCTTTTCATTTAAAAATGAATGTTAGTTATTTTGTGTGTAGTCAAATTATTTCATGTAAACAAGTAGTGAACGGATGCGTTTGAAGTCACCAGATGAAACGATGTTTGCTTTACGTAGGTGACGTTTTTGTTTTGTAGATTTGTTTGCGAATAAGTGGCTTCCATAAGCACGGTCATATTTTAATTTACCTGAACCCGTTTTTTTGAAACGTTTCGCAGCTCCACGGTGAGTTTTCATTTTTGGCATGTCGAATTCCTCCTAAACTGTTCGTCTAATATTATTTCTCGTTCTTTGGTTGAAGAACTAAGAACATGCTTCGGCCTTCCATCTTCGGTTTTTGTTCAACCGTCGATACTTCAGCACAAGCTTCAGCAAAACGATCTAATACACGTTGACCAATGTCTTTGTGTGTAATCGCACGACCTTTGAAACGTAGGCTACATTTTACTTTATCGCCTTTTTCAAGGAATTTAATCGCATTACGTAGCTTCGTTTGGAAATCATGCTCATCGATTGTTGGGCTCAGACGAACCTCTTTCATTACGATGACCTTTTGATTTTTACGAATTTCACGGTCTTTCTTTTGCTGTTCAAACTTAAATTTACCATAGTCCATGATACGAGCGACTGGCGGCTTGGCTTGAGGGGCCACAAGGACAAGATCCAAGTTTACACGAGTGGCGATTTCTAGCGCTTCGTTACGTGTCTTTACACCAAGCTGGTCACCATTGTGATCGATTAATCGAAGTTCACGTGCGCGAATGCCTTCGTTTACATACATGTCTTTGCTAATAGTAATCCACCTCCAAGTAGTTGTCGCGAATACATGGTTTGGGCAAAGCCTTGCCCGGTTGAACGGTACATCCTCTTGTCATGTCCATAAAAAAAGGACGGACACTTGAAGATGTCCGCCCGCTATATGTGCATGCGCAAGTCAGCGCAAAACAATTCAACGTGTCATACCTGTTCACAGCCTAAAAGCGTTGTATCAGGTGAGAAGCGGGCAGCCTCTACTTCAACCACAAACTTTGTATTCATTAACCTTAACTATATTAACATGTACTACATAAGCTGTCAAATGTTTATTTAAATTATTTCTAATAAAATAACCTAAAAACTTATTTTCTAGACTTAAGATAGAAGTTAAAACTCTTCACTAAAGCATATGCTTGTCAGCGATTTCTACTCTCTTTCAGAGGACAAGCAGCGAGTCGCCTCCTCCGCCACATGCGGAATCTCGTCTAACTCGCCGCTTTTCTATAGAAGTGTCCTAGATTTCGCTGGCAAAAAAATTATTTTGTAATTTCTGCTTTAATGTTAGCTAAGAAGTCTTGGAAGCTAATTGTTTCTGAATCTTTTGAGCCGTAACGACGTACGTTAACGCCACCAGCCTCAACTTCTTTATCACCGATGACAAGCATATACGGGATTTTTTTCATTTGTGCTTCACGGATTTTGTAGCCTAATTTTTCTTCACGGTCATCCATTTCAACACGTAAGCCCGCTGCAGTTAATTGCTCTTCAATTTGTTTTGCATAATCAAAGTGTGCTTCGTTTGAAACCGGGATAACTTCAACTTGTACTGGTGCTAACCAAGTTGGGAATGCACCTTTATATTCTTCAATTAAGAAGGCAACAAAGCGTTCCATTGTTGATACAACACCACGGTGAATAACAACTGGGCGATGTGGTTTACCATCTTCTCCAACGTAAGTTAGGTCAAAGCGCTCTGGTAATAAGAAGTCAAGCTGTACTGTTGATAAAGTTTCTTCCTTACCAATTGCAGTTTTCACTTGTACGTCAAGTTTAGGACCGTAGAATGCAGCCTCACCTTCAGCCTCGAAGTAATCTAAGCCAAGCTCATCCATTGCTTCTTTTAACATGCTTTGTGCCTTTTCCCACATTGCATCATCATCGAAGTATTTCTCAGTATCTGCTGGATCACGGTAAGATAAACGGAATGAGTAATCATTTAAATCGAAGTCTTTGTAAACTTCTAAAATTAACTGTACTACTTTTTGGAATTCCACTTTAATTTGGTCTGGACGAACGAAGATATGTGCATCGTTTAAAGTCATCCCACGTACACGTTGTAAGCCTGAAACAGCTCCTGACATTTCGTAACGGTGCATTGTACCAAGCTCTGCAATACGTAATGGTAGGTTACGATAAGAATGCATGCTGTTTTTGTACACCATCATATGGTGAGGACAGTTCATCGGACGCATAATTAATGTTTCATTGTCCATTTCCATTGGTGGGAAAATGGAATCTTGGTAGTGATCCCAGTGACCAGAAGTTTGGTAAAGCTCTTTCGAACCAAGTACTGGTGTGTAAACATGCTTGTAACCAAGTGATAACTCTTTATCTACGATATAACGCTCAATAACACGACGGATTGTCGCACCATTTGGTAGCCATAGTGGTAATCCTTGACCAACCTTTTGAGAAGTTGTAAATAATTCTAATTCTTTCCCGATTTTACGGTGATCACGTTCTTTTGCTTCTTCAAGCATTTGAAGGTGATGTTTTAATTCTTCTTTTTTAAAGAATGCTGTACCATAAACACGTTGTAGCATTTTGTTATCTGAGTTACCTCTCCAGTAAGCACCCGCTAATGAAAGAAGTTTGAACTCACGCAGCTTGCCAGTTGATGGTACGTGGATGCCTCGGCAAAGATCGAAAAATTCACCTTGGTGGTAAATAGATACTTGCTCATCTGCTGGAATTGCTTCAAGTAATTCTAATTTGTATTCATCGCCAACTTCTTCATAGATTGTTTGTGCTTCTGCACGGCTAACATTTTTGCGCTCTACTTCAAGGTTTTCAGCGATAATTTTTTTCATTTCTTTTTCGATTACTGGTAGGTCTTCAGCTGTAATTGGTGTTGGTGCATCAATATCATAGTAGAATCCACCTTCAATAACTGGACCAATTCCAAGTTTAACTTCTGGGAATAAACGTTTAATCGCTTGTGCTGTTAAGTGTGCAGTCGAGTGACGTAGAATTTCAAGTGCTTCCTCATCATCTTGTGTAATAATCGAGATTGTTGCGTCCTCTTCAATTGGTGTTTTTAAATCAACTAAGACACCGTTTACTTTACCCGCATACGCTTTTTTACGAAGTCCTGGGCTGATTGATAATGCCACATCATCAGTAGATGTACCTTTTGCAAATTCCTTTACAGCGCCATCTGGGAAAGTTAATTTAATCATATCTGACATTTTGTTTGCACTCCTTAATTTTTTTCTGGGATACATTGATTGAGAAAACGGTATAGACTTTCCGGATTGAGCATCTTTTACCTGGTGAGTAGATTCAAGCGACTACCCGAGAAAATAAAAAAGCTCCGTCCCTAACAAAAGGGACGAAGCGTATGCTCGTGGTTCCACCCTTCTTCCTTCCGACTCTAATAAGTCAGACGAAGCTCAAGGCTAGCTAACGGGCTAGGGACCGGCGAAAGATTTTCCCTTTCGCTGCTCAGTAGGTAGTAAATGATGTGCTCTAACTAGGAAGCTTACAGCCAATGACTTCCCTCTCTAAAAGCTGATACACAAAATTCATGTCCTCATCAATGCATTTTGTTAATTATTATATGTGACAGTATACGCTCGATTGTCGCAAAATGCAACAGTCAATCTTACATACGGCGATTTTTTCCGCGCATTTCAATCGGCTCTGTTAAGGCTTTGACACGTTCCATAATACGTCCAGCCTTTACGACTTCTATGTCACCTTTTTGCGTCTGTGCTAAATGATGCTCTAGTTCATCATAATTAAAGTTAGATGTAATGAACGTTGGCAATTGCTCCGCCATACGATAATGGAAAATAGTCCCTAGAATTTCATCACGTGTCCATGCGGTCATTGTTTCGGCTCCTAAATCATCAAGCATTAGCACCGGGGCCTTTTTCACATAGTCAATTTTTTCATTCAATGTATTATCGCCAATTGCATTTTTCATTTCTCGTAAAAATTCAGGCACGAAAACGACTACTGAACGAATTTTGATGGAGGCTAACTCATTCGCAAGTGCACCAAGTACAAAAGATTTCCCTACACCAAATTTTCCGTATAAATAATAACCCTTTGCTGGGAGCTTTCCTGTTTCTAATGTTGTCTTCACAAATTGTGCTGCTTTTTGCGCAATCATAACACGAGATTCATCGTCAATGAGTAAATCTTGAATTGTCGCTTGCAGCACATCCTTCGGCATATGCATGCTCGCAATCATATTAGCTACGTCACGACGCTCTTCCTCACGTATCTTTTGCTCACATCGCACATAATCAATTTCAACGGTACTCCGCACTACACGTAAAGTAGGTAAAAAACCTTTTAAATAGTTTGTACAACTTTCTGTATTGTCACAGCCACAGCAGGTAGTAGATTGACTAATAAACTCATGAAGCTTCGGTAAATTACGTTCAATTGTCGCATAGCTTAACTCATTTGCATGTTCTGTTAAAAATTCTTGTACACGAGGGTTTTCTAAAATTTCTCGACGCATCGCTTCGTAACGTTCTTGAAATGATGGTACATTAATTGCTCTTTTTAATGGTCCATTAATTGGTTCGATTGTCGTTCACCCTCCTTACTTATCACTTTTCCCTAGCATTTCCAATATTTTTTGACGCTCTCGCTCAAAATCTATCGTGCTGGAAGTGTTTTCTTCTTGTTGCTCGTTACGTTTGTAAAACCATTCAGGTACCTTCTCTTCACGTTGATTTCCTGAACGCCCTTTAACACCTTGATTACTTTTCCTCGGTGTCTGCTGGGGCTTATTTTTCCACGCAGTGTATTTATCATGCTCCTGGCGCGCTAGCTCCATTGCTGCCTTTGCTGTTTGAATATTTTTACGTACCCAATGATCTGCTATCGTTTCCACATATTTTTTAGGTAGCTTCATATCAGTTGTTAGCATGACATATTCCAAAAGCGCATTGACAACGCCTACTGGCATTCCATGTTGGACAATTAAACTTTCAGCAAGCTGTACGGAAGTCTGTAGAGGTTCTTTGCCATTATTGATATCTCGGAGTACTTGGACTGGAGGAGTCGTCTCTAAATAATGCTGAAGCTCCTGATCCTTTGTTTTTTGTCCGGATTCTTCAATAGATGGTGGCTCACTCACTCTAGCAAGCTTTGGTGGCTCTTTTGATACCGTTAACTTATAAAAATCCGCAGCTGCCTTACGTAATCGTTCCAAAGAAATACCTAGGTCATCATCTAATGCAAGAATCACTACTTTTTGCATATCCAGTGCAGTTAAGTGATATAAAAACGCTAATTTCGCTATATTTTCACGTACCTCAATTGTTAGTAAGCTTTTCGGCACAAGTTGTTCCGATAAGCCCGCTTGCAGTAATTCAAAGTCAAACTGTTCAAAATAAAACGGATACACCTTTTGCTGCTGATCCTTACGACTAGTATCCACTTGTAAATCATCTGGAATCTTTGTACTTACTGGCTTAAAAACATCTATGAAAGCACGTGATACATCTTTAAATTCTGCATCTCTTGCAGAAGGAATAAAACGCTGACGCAATTTCCGATAAGCTTGCTCCCCAATTTTACTAAACAAAAACATCGACAGCAGTGGATCTTTCATAAAGCTATCTGCATCAAGAGGACGCATAAGCTCATATAAAAAACTTCGTTGGTCAGCATCTTCTTTTTTCCATGTGTGTAACAAACCAATTGCTTCGAGCGCAATACGTGCCTCAAATACTTTACCAATTGGAAGCCCTAGCACATTCATTAAAAAATAATGCGTCATTTGCTGCCTTGGCATTTGCTCGGCTTCTGCCCATAGTGTTAAATAAAGGCTGATTGGCTCCGCTCCAATTAAAGGCTGATAAAATAGCGTTACTAATTGACGTTCCTGCGTAGAAAGTGCATGAGGTAGACGAATGTCAAAAGGATCAGCGGGCTGCAATTCCTTATACAAATGGATCAACGTCATTCACCCTCTCTGTTTTCCTATGATTTCTGCTCTGTCTGACGTTGAATAATCTCTTTGATTTCTTCAATAAAGACATTGATATCCTTAAATTGACGATAAACCGATGCAAAGCGCACATAAGCAACCTCATCGATTTTCGCTAAGCGATCCATGACCATTTCCCCTACATCCTCAGATTGGACTTCAGAATTCCCAATGCGACGAAGATCTTTTTCAATAGACATAACTAGTCCCTCAAGTACTTCAAGAGAAACAGGACGTTTTTCGCAAGCACGAATAAGTCCACGAAGTACCTTTTCGCGGCTGAATTCTTCTCGTGAACCTTCCTTTTTCACTACAACTAACGGTGTCTCTTCAATTTTTTCAAACGTTGTAAAGCGGAAGCCACATGACTCACATTCACGACGTCTACGAATTTCTTTATTATCATCTACAGGCCTCGAATCCACTACACGCGTTCCGTTAAATTGGCAAGATGGACATCTCATATAATTACTCTCCTGATTTCACAACAATTTAATATTTCTATTATAACAAATTTCCCGTATAGACAAAAGAAGATACCTAAGAATCTAATTTCGTATCAAGGAAGTTGGATATGTCTAGTAACAGCTGATGATCAAAAGCGTAAGAGTATGCAACTTGAAGTCAAAGGAGGGTTTGAACAAGCAAAAATGATATTATAGGAAGAAATAATTAAAAGCACTGAGAAGTTCACTCTTCTTGCCCAGAATGTAGACAAAAGATTTTTGAAGCAAATCTGTGATTGAGGTTGCTAAAGAAGTTTATTTACGTCCAGATAAAGCAGACAATATATTAGAGAAACTCAAGTTAACTGTTATCAAAAATGAGCACATCGAAACCACTTGGATTTCAATGTGCTCATTTTAATTATTATGCGTTTACTGTTTCTAAAGCTTTTGCCACTTTTTTCACAAGATCTACTACGCGTGCAGAATAACCCCACTCATTGTCGTACCAAGCAAGTACTTTTACTTTGCGGTTACCCATTACCATTGTAGAAAGTCCATCCACTGTAGAAGAGTAAGTTGTTGTATTGTAATCAGAAGATACTAGAGGCTCAACTGAGAAATTTAAGATACCTTTCATTGGACCTTCAGTAGCAGCCTTCACAAATGCAGCATTAACAGCATCTACTGTTACGTCTGTATTTAAATCAACTACAAGGTCAACTAATGATACGTTTGGTGTTGGAACACGAAGTGCCATACCGTGAATTTTGCCTTCTAATTCTGGTAACACTAATTTCAATGCTTTTGCAGCACCAGTAGATGTTGGAATGATTGATTGCGCGCATCCACGTGCACGACGTAAATCTTTATGTGGATTGTCTAGATTCTTTTGATCATTTGTATAAGCGTGAACTGTTGTCATTAATCCGTTTTCGATACCAAATGTGTCATTTAATACTTTAGCAACTGGTGCTAAGCAGTTTGTTGTACAAGAAGCATTTGAAATAACATCATGTTGTGCGATATCAAGTTTCTCGTCATTTACACCTAAAACAATTGTTACGTCCTCGTTTTTACCAGGTGCTGTTAAGATTACTTTCTTTGCGCCTGCTTCTAAGTGCATTGCTGCTTTTTCACGCTCATTAAATTTACCAGTTGCTTCAATAACGATATCCACACCCATTGTTGCCCATGGTAATTTTAATGGATCACGTTCGCTAATAATTTGAACACGTTTACCATTTACAATTAAAGCATCGCCTGCTGGTTCAACCGTACCTTCAAATGTTCCGTGATTTGTGTCATACTTAATCAAATGTGCTAACGTTTCAGCTGGATAGCTCGCGTTAATTGCAACAATATTTAAACCTTCTTGTACGATCGCTTGGCGGAAAACCATACGTCCGATACGTCCGAAACCATTAATAGCAACTGATACTGTCATTTATAAAATCCTCCTGTGAGTACAAACTCAGATTAATTATATACTTTATGCTGATTAGTATAACACAATTTCAAAAAAGATGAACATTATATATGTCATAATATTAAAGTTCTTATTTTCTGAAAAATAAAATCGTCAAATTTCAGTCTTTATTTTGGCGTAAGTCCATAAAAAAATGCGTAGCAAAATGTTCTTGCTACGCACCGAATAATTTTACAGATTCTTAATTCATTTATACTACGTCCCAATATGTCAGGATTTTTTTCAATTGGCTCTCTGTATGTTCTAAATTTTCATTATTGTAGATAACCGCATGGGCACCTTTTTCTTTGACAGACATAGGTAGCTGAGAATGCATACGTGCTAACGCATCCTCTTTCGATAAATTATTGCGCTCCATTAAGCGTCTAAGCTGTACCTCTTCACTAACCGATACAACAAGAATACGCTCAACAAAATGCTGTAATTTACTTTCAAATAATAATGGGATATCCATCACAACATGCTTTTCTCCTGCCTCTAAATAAGCATCGCGCTGGCGTAACATTTCCTGACGAATAGCCGGATGCATAATATCATTTAAAATTTTACGCTTTGCAGGTTCATGGAAAATGATATCACCAAGCTTGGCGCGATTTAAACTACCGTCTTCTAGCAATAGATCTTGCCCAAAACTTTCAGCTATTAACGTTAATGTCTCCGTTCCTGGTTCTACGACATCACGTGCTACAATATCCGCATCGACAATCGGTAAACCAAGTGCTGTCATCATTTTTGCTACTGTACTTTTTCCGCTTGCAATACTTCCCGTTAGTCCGATAATCATAGTTAAATCCCCTTTAATGTTGACAATTTGGGCAAAAGACTGATGTGCGCCCGCCTATCGTCATTTGGCTTGTTGCAGTTTCACACACTGGGCACATTTTCTTGCCATACATTTGCAGTCGATTCTGCATACTTCCAGCCTCACCATTGATATTACGGTAATCTGAAATTGTTGAACCTCCAGCCTCAATGCTTCGACGTAAAACAGCAACAATCGCCTCGAATAATGCACGCTTACGTTTATCGCTAATACGATTCATCGAGCGAGCTGGATGAATTTTCTGAGCAAATAACGCCTCCGTAGCATAAATATTGCCACAGCCAGAAATAACCTGCCCATCCATTATTACTTCTTTGACGGCTTTTTTCTCATATTTCGGCAACTTTGATTTAGCAATAAAAAAATCACAAGCTACTTCATCAAATGGTTCTGGCGCCATTTTTGTTAATGGGGCATGATCCTCAATTTTTGTTAAAAAACGCAGTTCACCGAAGCGGCGAATATCCGAATAGATTAAATAACCACCGTCTGCCATGTGAAATGTCGCATGAATATGCTTTTGAAATTTCGCCTCCTCGATTTCCTCAGGCGAATTTACCACAAACCATGCTCCTGTCATGCCTAAATGACTGACAAGTACATAAGGAACATCCTCTTTTAGCAAATGAAAAAAGATGTATTTTGCACGTCGTTCGATTTTTGTAATCGTCATTTGACACAAGGACGTTTCAAACGCATCGGGTTCGGCTTGCTTCACAATACATTGCTTTCCCTCTCCAAAGGAAAAACGAATGATTTCAGATAGTTGAACTTGCTGAATTGTACGCCCTTCAATCTTAGGTTTTAATGCCTGGACGACACCTTCAACTTCTGGTAATTCAGGCATTTTAACTCCTCCTTATTTTGCTTCGTACCAAGTCGCGCCGTAGTTGAAGTCCACTTTTAGCGGTACAGCAAGCTCGATCGCATTTTCCATAACCTCTGGTACTATTTTTTCAAGCATTGCAATCTCTTCCTTCGGTGCTTCAAAAATTAATTCATCATGCACTTGTAATAAAAGCTTTGCCTGCATATTTTCTTTTTTCAAGCGAGCGTCCATATCAATCATTGCTTTTTTAATAATATCAGCTGCACTCCCCTGAATCGGTGTATTCATCGCAGTACGCTCTGCAAAGCTTCGTAGATTGAAATTAGAGCTCGCAATATCAGGTAAATATCGGCGTCTATTTAAAATCGTTGTTACATAGCCATTGAATTTCGCATCCTGCACGATATCATCCATATATTCTTTTACACCTGGGAAGCTCGCAAAATACTTCTCGATAAATGTAGCAGCTTCCTTACGAGTAATATCTAAATTTTGTGATAAGCCGTAATCACTAATACCATAAACAATACCAAAGTTTACTGCTTTTGCAGCGCGTCGCATATTACTATCGACCTCATCTGCTGAGACATGGAATACATCCATTGCTGTTCGCGTATGAACATCCATATCTTCACGGAAAGCTTCCACTAAATTTTTATCCATTGACATATGAGCCAATACTCGCAATTCGATTTGTGAATAGTCGGCAGAAAACAATATCCAATCTTCTTTCGATGGGACAAATGCTTGTCGAATTTTTCGCCCCTCTTCTAAACGAATCGGGATGTTTTGTAAATTCGGATCCGTTGAGCTTAGACGTCCCGTAGCCGTTAATGCTTGTTGGAATCGTGTATGCACCTTTCCATCCTCTTTATGGATTTCCTTCAGCAAGCCTTCAATATAAGTTGACTGTAATTTTCCAAACTGACGATACAAAAGTATATGCTCGATAATAGCATGCTCTGGCTTTAATTTTTCCAATACATCCGCTGCAGTGGAATAGCCTGTTTTTGTCTTTTTAATAACAGGAAGACCCAGTTTATCAAAGAGGATAACGCCTAACTGTTTCGGCGAATTAATATTGAAGGCTTCTCCTGCCTCCGCATAAATCTCCTGCTCAATTACAACTAACTTGTCCTTTAGCTCCTGGCCCATCTTCTCCAAAGTAGCACGATTAACCGTAATACCCTCACTTTCCATTTCACCTAAAATAGAAGCAAGCGGAAGTTCTAAGTTTTTATAGAGTTCGAACTGTTCATTTTCCTTTAATAATGTCTCTAGCTTTGGCTGCAATGACCATACAGCAAAGGCTTTGCGACCAGCATGCTCAGCAAGTACCTCAATGGCAGGTATAGCACGTTTTGCTCCCTTCCCATAAACAACTTCATTTGCTTGCACATCACGATAACCCAGTTCCTTTGCAAGTGTTGCCACATCATCCCCACTAAGTCCAGGATTATTAATATAAGAAGCAAGTAATAGGTCAAATTCAACACCCGCTATACGAATACCTGCACGTTTTAACGCTGCTTGTGCTGCCTTTGAATCTGACATATATTTTATTTTTGTAGCATCTTCTAACCAAAGGCGAAGAGCATCTGATTTAGCCGCAATATCAAACGGCACATAAATTGTGCTCATGCCATCTGTTAAAGCAATGCCTAGTTGCTGACATGTGTGATAATGCTCATCCTCTAGCTCTAAGTGCACTGCCATGACATCCTTTAAATGCTCTGCCTTAACTTCTTGCACAATTTTATAATCAAACGGTGCTTGCTCTTCCTCTTGGACAGCAAAATCGCTTTTATCGATCAGTGATTTAAAGCCAAGCTCCCGCCACACGTTCATTAATTCTTCTTCATCTGGACCATTATAAGCAAGGTCAGAAAGCGTTATTGCAATAGGTGCCTCCGTAAAAATCGTCGCAAGCTTTTTACTCATTAGTGCCTGTTCTTCATTGGCAACTAGCTTTTCTTTCATCTTAGAAGCCTTCACCGCATCCATTGCCGCATAAAGTGCCTCCACCGAACCATGCTCTTTTAGCAATTTAACGGCAGTTTTTTCACCGACACCTGGTACACCAGGGATATTATCTGAAGCATCCCCCATTAAACCTTTCATATCAATAATTTGTTGAGGAGTTAAACCGTATTTTTCTTCAATAAAGTCTGGTGTATTTTTCTCAATTTCGGTAATGCCTTTTTTCGTAATGTATACTGTTACCTGTTCAGTTGCGAGTTGCGTTAAGTCACGATCTCCCGATACGATGATGACATCCATATCCTGCGATGAAGCTTCTTTAGCAAGTGTCCCAATAATATCGTCCGCTTCGTACAATTCAAGCTCATATCGCTTAATACCATAAGCATCAATAAGCTTACGTATATAAGGAAACTGCTCAGATAATTCTGGTGGAGTCTTTTGTCGACCACCTTTATATTCCGTAAATGTCTCATGACGGAAGGTTGTCTTACCCGCATCAAAAGCAACTAGAATTTTCGTCGGTTGCTCTTCCTCTAATATTCTTTGTAGCATTGTTGTAAAGCCGTACACTGCATTCGTATGAATTCCACTATCATTCGTTAATAGAGGTAACGCAAAAAACGCGCGATATGCTAAACTATTGCCGTCCAATAATAGCAATTTTTCCTTTGTCATGATTTTATCCTCCTGCGTTGTCGTCCTCTTAATTGTAAAACGAAAACGTATGTTTGAAAATGCCTCTTCTTTTTTACTTTATCGAGAAAACGGTAATTTTACCAATCATAACGATGATAATCACGAAAATTTCTACATCAATATATTAACTATACAAAAAAAGCCAATTGCACATCGCAATTGACTTCCTTCATGTTATTCGTTGGCCTCATTAATTTTTTCTTGTCGATAAAAAATCTCTTCATATATAACTGTCAAAATAAAGGCATTCATAAAGGCAAACACTAAAAATAATGGCATACCGCCTAGCTGCGGATGTGTAAGCTCTGAATAAAATACCATGACAGTACCAATTTGCGCTAAGAAGAAAATGAAGCCAATCCCAACTTGCCATATTGGACGCTGTACTTTACGTTTTTCGTACCAAAATAATTTCTTAAATACTTTTCGTACATCCTCTGCGATAACTAAACTTAACAAAAATAATAAGACAAAAAATACTGGTATATGATAAACACTTTTTGTGATCCATGCAAAATCTGATAGACGGAAGAAAAGTGTAAACAACGATGCAATACTACATGCTATCCCTAAATTTTGGAGCCACATGTTAATGTGCAATTTCACAGCTATTACCCCCATTTTTAATTTCCGAACATTATCATTCTATCAGAAAACAGTCATCTACGAAACACGAAATTATAAATTTCTATTATTTTTATAACACAAAAATTGATAATTGAAAGATTTTTATAAACAACGTGGTCAGAAATCCCTAAAATCAAACAATGAAAATTAAAATAAACTGCTCATCATTAAAGGTCGGGGATGACTTTGTTAAAACGCATGCCATGCATAAGTTGATTGGAGTGGAGACTGGGCGACTCCTTGGGGATTAGCGGTAGAGGAACGAAGGCTAAGAGCATCACGTCCTGTGATAACGCCTTCGTGACCAACATCCTGTTGCCCCGAGACCCTGCAGCGAAGCGAAGCGGCTCATCGGACGCCCCCAGGAAGCTTTGCTCTGTGCGAAAGCGAAGCGGCAGCAACAAAGCGCCCAGTCGGAACGGAAATCAACCCCACGCCATGGTAATAAGTCTTTATACCAGTAACTAATTTGTAGAAATATATTGCTAGTTTCATGGATTGTGTAAAAAAAAGCCGTCTCAAAAAGTTTGAGACGACTTCATATACTAATCCCTGCAAGAATAATAGTATTATTTTATATAGCCAGATAATATCTTCGCATATGGTGAAGTGGATGGCAAAATAATTACCGTATCTTCACCTATAGTTTTCTTATATGATTCTAACGTACGGTATAATGAATAGAATTCAGGGTCTTGCGAGAATGATTTATTGTAAATTTTCGCTGCTTCCGCTTCTCCTTCAGCTTGAATCAATGCTGCATCCTTTTTAGCTTTTGCCAGCAATTCTTGAACCTGCTTATCGGTTTGGGCTTCAATACTGCGTTTCTGAGCATCACCTTCAGATAGATATTTCTGTGCGATTGATTCACGATCCGAGATCATATTTGTAAACACGGACTGCTCATTCTCAGTTGGCAAGTCGATACGACGTATACGGACATCGACTACTTCTATGCCATACTTATCGTTTGAAAGTAGCTCATTGACACGTTCAGTCACTTGATCATTAATACTACCACGTGAAGAATTTTCATCATTAATAATCTGGGAATATTCTATTCGACCAAGCTCTGAACGAATAACAGAATAGATAAATTCCTCCATACGCGATTCAACTTTTTCTATAGTACCTGCATTTGAAATTAATAACTTTGGATCTGTAATTCGCCAAACTGCATAATTATCAATGATTATGCGTTTTTTATCCTTTGTATTAATTTCCTCTTCAGAAATCTCATAAGTCATTTGGTTTTTAGGTAGTTTTGTAACACTTTGAATAAACGGAACTTTTATTTTCAAGCCAGGCTCACTCTGAAATTTCACTACTTCCCCAAATTGTCGAACTACTGCGTATTCGGATTCTTTCACAATATAAACATTAGCAAATAAGATAATGGCAATAGCGAAAACGGCTGTTAATGTTACAACAAAAGAAATATATTTTTTGGGATTCATCGGACCTTTTTTCGACATTTTGATCACATTGTCCCCTGAATCTCCGTCTTTTGAAGCAGTCTTTTTGGATTTACCCGATAAAAAATTCAGGAATTTGTCAAGGTCCTTGTTTTTTTGGTCCATTAGTTACCGCTCCCTTCTTTTTTCTCTGTAGGTGTCTCCTGTGTCGTTGGTTGCAATGCTTGAATAGGTAAGTATTTCATCGTACTACCATCATCATTCATAATGTAAATTTGCGCTTTAGGTAAAACATTTTCAAGCGTTTCTAAAATTAAACGCTCACGTGTAATTTGTTGATTGCCCTTATATTGCTCATACATTTTATTAAATACCGCTACATCCCCTTGAGCCTGCTCAATACGAGCTGTTTTTTCACCTTGAGCCTTCGAGATAATGGCATCTTTTTCACCTTGAGCCTCGTTAGTACGTTGATTCTGATATTTTTTCGCTTCATTTATTTTTGTATTTTTCATTTCACGGGCATCGGTAACCGCTGTAAAGGCCGCCCGCACATCAGCATTTGGCAATTCAACATCTTGTAATTTTACACCCAGAATACTAATCCCAATATCGTATTTTTCAATAAGTGAAACCAATAAATCTCGTGTGTTTGCTTCTATATCTGCTTTTCCATCTGTTAACGCTGCATCGATGTTGGAACTTCCGACAATTGACCGAATCGCACTCGACGTAGCGCTATGTAAAATTTCTTCTGGATCTTGTGCGTTAAATAAAAACTTATTCGGGTCTGTGATCTTCCATTGAACTACAAGGTCTGTTAAAACAATATGCTCATCGCCTGTAATCATTTTCGTTTCAGCATCATAATCTTCCAATTCACCATCTTTATTTTGCTTATAGCCAAACTGCAAACTAAATGTTTCTTTCGATAAAACCTCAACCGATTGTACAGGCCAAGGTAATTTAAAATGTAAACCTGGCTCGGTTACTGTATCATCGGCACGACCGAACGTAATGACTACCGCTTGTTCCGATTCATCTACCGTGTACCACGATGTAAACACAGCAATAAGTGCAATAATACCGAAAATACCAAGTCCTACCACCATTAGTGACCTTTTCACACTCATGTCTAATCCTCCCTTAAGCTTAATACTATTGTTTACGGGATACTTTATAAAAAAGTTTCAAAATATTTTAATAAACTAATATTATATATTAGGCAGTTTGACATACGGTATTATTCAAAAAAGAGATTCTACACCAAATGTTGAGGTAAGGCTCAATGTAAAGCTCCCACAAACGTTCTGGCGACTGCCAAGCCAGTAACATTCACCTCCATATTAAATTGTATGATTACCCAACAAATATTATAGAACTGAAAAATAAAAAATCCTGTTACCATTTAAGGCAACAGGATATTGACAACTAAATGTTCAAATGCTGGGAAAAATGTTGTTGATAAAACAATACTAATTAATCCAGCTACAACCATAGCAAGACTTGCAAAAGTACCTTCAAGTTCACCAAACTCAAATGCTTTAGAGGTACCTGCACCATGTGCACCCATTCCTAACATTAGACCTCTAGAGGATGGTCTATGAAAACGACATACTTTAATTACGAACGGTGCCAGTAGACTTCCTAAAATACCAGTTATCATGACGAAAACTGCCGTCAGGGTAGGTGAGCCACCAATCATATTGGAAATATCCATTGCGATTGGTGTAGTGACTGAACGAGGTACTAAGCTATGCACAAGTTCATCATTTAATCCGACTACTACGGCGATTATATATGATGATGTAATGGCAACTGCAGATCCAACTGCAATACTTAGAAAAATTTCAAAAGCATGTTTCTTTAATAGGTTAAAATTTTTATAAATAGGTACCGCAAAGGCAACTGTTGCTGGACCTAGTAAATTTGTTAAAATATTGGCTCCTGCATTATAGGATTTATAAGATGTACCCGATAGTAA
This sequence comes from Lysinibacillus sp. TE18511, assembly GCF_054062295.1. Classification (NCBI taxonomy): domain Bacteria; kingdom Bacillati; phylum Bacillota; class Bacilli; order Caryophanales; family Bacillaceae; genus Lysinibacillus; species Lysinibacillus sp. TE18511. The sequence goes on along the minus strand of NZ_JBSSFD010000006.1, from coordinate 105,883 downwards.
CAAAACGATAATGATAACTATCGGTGTTATCAGTACGGGTGTTAGCCATTCCTTCTTATACTTTTTATAAAACATTTTACTACTATAAAAAACGGCAATAGTGCCTATTAAACTTACTACAGCTATTAAAAAGCTCATGCAGTATCACCTTTCTTTCGTAGCTCTAGCCACTGTGCTGTGAAACCTGTTGCAAACATGACAACAATAGCACTCACGACAATAACAAGCACAGCCTTCACACCCTGCACACCGAAAAGCGAATCATAATCGATCACTCCGATCGCAGATGGAATGAAAAATAGCAATAACTCACTAAGTAATAAACCTGCACCTAGCTCAATCCATTCAAGCTTAATAATATGAAACTGCAAAAGTAAAAACAATAAGACTAGTCCAATTATACTCCCTGGAATCGGCAAGTGAAGTAGACGTGCAATACTATTCCCAACAAATAAAAGTACATAAAGATAGCCGATTTGCACGATACTATTGACGATTTTCATGGTCATCCTTCTCTCAATTTTTTATCACACTTTAACGGACAGTAACAAGCAAGCGTAAACTACCCTTTAAAGCCCGATTGGTTCAACTACAATTAATGAACTGATTGTAGTTGATTATTATGCTACTATACTTTACACCTATTTACGTTTGGTGTAAAACAGAAAAAGAATCTACCACCAAAAACTTTGGCAATAGATTCTTTCTTCTGTGGCGATAACTAAGCAGCACAATCAAAAAATCTTTTATTTTTAAAAAGCAGCGATTTATCGTCTTAATAATTATAATGGGGGTTTCTATTAACAAGTATAAATCCCCATTATGAATCTAAAATTGTGCTATTGTAAAGAAATTGTTAATTTTTCGGAATCATAACAATCATTTTTGTACCTACGCCAACTTCACTTTCTACTTGAATGCGACCATGATGCGCCTCTATTAAGTGCTTCACAATCGCAAGCCCTAAGCCTGTCCCCCCAGAATTCCGACTTCGTGCACGATCCACACGATAAAATCGTTCAAAGACGCGGGCAATTTCATGCTTTTCAATCCCTATCCCTTGATCCTCTATTTCAATAATGCCATACGTTTCATTTTCCTTTAAACGAACCGTAACGGTTGTATTTTCTGGAGAATACGTAATCGCATTGGTAATTAAATTAGTGACAATTTGAATGATACGATTCGCATCACCCATAACCTGAATATCACGATCTATATCAACATGAAAGCTCATATTTTTCTCATCCAGACGTGGTCCCGTTAACTCTGCTCCACGTATAAGTACATCTTGCAAGCCCATCGGCATAATATTAACGGTAAAACCATGCTGTTCAATTTTCGATAACTCCAGTAAATCCTGAATAAGCATCTGTAGACGGTTACTTTCTTTATTAATGATCTCTAAAAAAGATAGCAGCATTTTTTCATCCTTATACGCTCCATCCAGTAAAGTTTCAGCAAAACCTTTAATGGATGTAATAGGCGTACGTAGTTCATGAGATACATTTGCTACAAAATCCTTACGAATCTGCTCTAAACGAACAAGCTCCGTAATATCGTGCATAACAATAACAACACCAAGCCAGCGACCATGATCGCCTATAACAGGTGCTCCATACACTTCCTTATTATGTAGCTCCTGTTGTACTTCCATTTTAATTTGTTGTCGATAAGGCATTTCTGTTAAAAACACATGGTCGATAAATTGCTCAAGTGATTTAGGTAAACCGATTGTACGAAAGACCTTCCCTTGAACATCGGCAATTTGCATACCAAAACGCTCTAGAAATACCCGGTTCACGATGGATATATTTCCTTCACGTCCAATCATCATGAGGGAACTTCCCATGTTTTCAATTAAAGTTTTAAGCCTCTCCTCTTCCACTTCACGAATCGTCGTAATATCCTGTAAATTACGTGCTAAAATATTGATAGAGTGACTTAACGGCATCATGCGTTCATGTTCATTTTCATGGGCTCGAGCACGATAATTTCCCTTTGCCAATTCAAGCGCTGTATCTGTCACGTTATCAATAGGCGCAATGAAATTTCGAATCATATAGCGACTTACAACAGCTATTAAAATAAGCGTTATTATGAAAAGAATCGTTAGCACTAGATAAAACCGTGCACGAATATCAGAAAATAGAGAGTCTTTCGCTTCAATGTTTTGAGCCGTATATAGTGCTTCTTTATCTTCCTTAGATAGTTCAAGCTTTCGTTCATCTAATACTTGATCGATAGATTCTTGCAGCTGCAAACTTGCCTGCTCATCGTACTGTTCTATATAAACAGGAAAAAGCTGACCTATAACAAGCATTAGGACAGCTAAAATCGTTCCAAGTAATAGCATGAATGTCAAGAATAAGCTGTTGCTCATTGATTTCATGTCGTCTTCGGCTCCTCAAATTTATAGCCAAGACCGCGAATTGTTTTGATGAACATTGGCTTACGGCTATTTTCCTCAATTTTATCGCGAAGGTGACTTATGTGTACATCCACAATTCGAGTATCGCCAGCAAAATCATACTTCCATACAGCACTTAATAGCTGATCACGCGTTAACACACGGTTTTTATTTTCAAGTAAGTAAATGAGTAGCTCAAATTCCTTCGGTGTAAATTCAAGTGCCTCATCCTGTAAAAACACTTCAAAACGCTCAGGAAATACACGCAATTGACCAAACTCATACATTTTCTCTTGTAGCCTATCCTTATCTTCTACCACAACATTTTGTGTAAAACGTCTTAATACAGCTTTTACCCGTGCTAACACTTCGCGTGGACTAAAGGGCTTCGTCATATAGTCATCTGCCCCTAGCTCTAGACCAAGTACTTTATCGAACTCGTCATCCTTTGCTGTTAACATAATAATAGGTGTATTCATACGTTGTTGACGAATTTGTTTACATACCTCCATACCATCCAGTCTCGGAAGCATCAAATCTAATAGAATTAAATCTGGCTGTAAATCAATTGCCTTATCAAGACCCTCTTGACCATCAGCAGCTGTTTCTACAACATACCCTGCTTGTTCTAAATTATATTTCAATAATGTCGCAATAGAAAATTCATCTTCTACAACTAAAATCGTTTTTGTCATGTATAATGCCTCCGATAGTGATTTGAAACCCCCATTTCAAATCTCAAGAAGTCTATAATGCGAGTGGTGGCGTCACCAGCAACGTACCTTCAATCACAAGCTGCTTTTGCTCATTATATGAGTGCACAGATACAGTAATTGTATTTTGGAATTTATTCACTTCTGTTACCTCTAAAAGCGTATCAAATAATTCATAGTGATAGAGAGGTCCTAAATATTTTAAATGTTGCTCAATAATTCGTGAACCTGGTCCAGGAATATACTTTGAAACAGCTGACGTAATAATGCCATTTAACATGATCGTTGGTACGATTGGCTTTTGAAAAGGCGTCATCGCAGCATAATCATGTTGAATATAAAGAGGATTACTATCATTTGTCAGACCTAAATAAAGTAGTAAATCCTTATCTTCAATCTTTTCGGTAATATGAATCTTCTCGCCAACTGTAATTTCATCAATAGTGAGACCAAGCTTACTGTTTTTTTGAAGCAAAGATACGCCAACCCCTTTTCTATCATACTACCTTCATAGTATCAATTTTATTCTAAAAGTACAACGAAAAGCAGAATAACCATTTTATCTTAATTCAGCATGATTTATCTGTGCGAAGCGACAGCAACATGTAACGTAGCAACAGCAAAAGTATGTTGTTCACGAAGGAGTCACCTAGTCTCGACTCCGAACAACAATCAACTTACTTTCTTAGTATACTTTTTAACAAATTGTCTCCTCAAATCTAAGTTATGGCACCACCCAAATTAAAAGAAACCACCTCATATGAGACGGCTACCTCTGGCTAGCTATTCAATTAAAGCACTCCGTTAGTGCAATAAGTATTAATTTTGGTAGCAAGTCTCATATTCGTCTTTCATTAACAAACTTTTACAAGCCAAACCATTTTCGTGATAAATCTCTTTACCTATTTCTAATTCGATACTTCTATTTGAATTTGGATAATCAGGTTCGTCATTTAGAATGTACAACGTATTTTCATCCATCCATTCCATAGAAAAATTACTTTTTGCATCACTATAATAAACAGTTTGCACTTTATTTTTCTCATTATTTTTTGTGATTTCAACCCATACGTTAACACCGCCTGCTGCACCACCATATGGTTCATAATAAGCATTAGCTGTGTATTCTTCAGTAGGTGATACTACAGGTCCAGGTCCGTTTTGGATAAATTCTCTATCAATTTCACTAAATGTAAAAAAGTACATTTCATATGTATAGATTGAAGATATCAGAACAACCCCAGACAACGATGCAATCAGTAAATTTCTGGGAAAAGGTTTCTTTTTAATAAAAGAAATTATTATCTTTGCACATAAAATAAAAAATAATATAACGGTAATGAAAGAAATCAAGAAACCAAATAAAATTAAAATCATAATCCCCCCATTCTAGAGTTCAATGGCAATTATCTCAAATACTGATAATTTTGCAATGTTCTTCTTCAAGTAAACTGCTCCGTTAGTTGAATAGCATCATACAATTCCATACAGAACGAGTTGACATTGCCTTTTCGGTTGAATCGCGAGTTATTGTATATACAGTATTTTATACATCATTGATTTAACCGTGTTTTTCGACTGGATCACCAATCGCAGTATGTATAAAATTTTGCATACTCTCTCCTTAGTGATATCTTTATTTTCTACGATAGATCGCAGCATTATCGCTATCTTATAGCTGGTTCTTTAGCTTCTATGCTCTTTAGTTGCTTATTGTCACACGGTGATAATCCTTGGTAAAAAGATAATAGAAATCCGAATTCCTTTAAGAATTCGAATTTCTATTTTTTGTTGTACTATCAAATAGCGATCTTGCAATAAAGAAAACTATTATAAAAGCCAACGATTGTATAATATTCTCCCTCCATAAGAGAGTACCTGTCCTACGATAATCCCAAAAAATGAAATTAATAAGTAAGACAATAAACATAAGAATTGAAATTAAAACTTTCCTCATTTAATGTCACCTCCCACATTTATATAATTTGATATTATAGCGTTATAAAATTTTTTCTTTATATTTCCTTTATTAAAATACAATTATAACGTATTTTACATTTATTTGATTTATTTAACAGTAATTAAGAATAAAAAATCTCCCATAATAATTGGTGTCAAAAGGGGCAAATAAGTCATTTAAACTTTGGAAACTAGAAGCCTGTGATATAAGGGGTAGCACCAGGAAAATGCGGATTTACAACGTTAAGGAATATACACGATTTTATGCACACTAAACGGTAAGCCATAAACGTGTAAATATTGATGTATTAAGTGTTTGCGCTTCCTGTATAAAAAGCTGTATAAATAATGTTCATAGGGAAAGCCACTAAACGTTGATTTAACAACATTCGTGGCTTTTTGGTGTGTGTCCAAACTTGCATTTGGGAACGTTTATTAGGTTTATTTTGTATGCTTTATAAATCCTCGTTGCACTAAAGTGCCCGTTAGCGGAACATTACCTCTGAAGAAATCTTTTCATCGTTGGTAAAGAAATCCACAATAGGGATTTGGATAGGTGTTCTATATGAACGCAAATGCACTTCTGCTGTTGATGATATTCTTGGTTTTAATGTTACAACGTCCTTTGTAACACTTATTGATGAAACCAAAAAGTAAATATCTCTATACTTTTTAAGTTTAGTAAGTACTTTCTTCATACTAACACCTGTAATTTTATCAGTATATTCAACAAATGAAATAGAAGCCTTGTTCAATGGTCTTATCTGATGGCTAATAACGACTTTATATTTTGCCGTTTCCTTTTCCTTATGAACAATTTCCAATTCGGTTTTATATTTTAGCATCATTTTCTTGACCTTTTTTACTATTTCAAAGTCAAGTCCGTCTCTTTCACAAAGGGCACGTAGGACTTCCGTAGTCAATTCAATTTTAAAAATGAATTTTTCATCTGGGTTTAACCTATTGAATTTATTAACGGAAACACCGATGTTAACGTAAATAAACCAATCTTCATTGAGATTTGGTGTAATCTCTACATGACCTTCTTGTAATGAATCAACAAAATTGATGTAAATATGGTCATAATCTCCTGTTTTAAAATCGAATTCACGCAGTTTTCTTGCATATCTGTCTCCAATGTAAGGAATATCAAAGTGATAATCTTCTACTCCATAATACCTTATATCAATTATTGTTTTGTTTTTCATAAGAACTCCTAATAAAATTTTTGCCCTGCTTCAATGCTTCCGTTTCAACTATTCTGCCAGTTAGTTCAACGAGGCACCGATCCCTATCCCTATATCGGAGCAGTATCGAGCTATCGTTCTCCGTTAGCGTAACGTGTTTTTTATCTCACTAAGTTCCTTTAACAGATAGTTGGATAATTGTTTATTTTGGGGATCGTCTCTATCCTTGAAATTAGCACCTCCAAAAAAATCATAGTGAATATTCATAATCCGCTTTTTTACTTCTTCTTCCTTTTGAGTGCATTTTATCTCATAAAAATCATTTAATCGTTGCAGCTCTGACTGAGGGAAACCAATGAACTCAATACTTACTTCAAAAAGAAAAATGATTTCTAAGGCATTTTCCTTGAACTCATCGTTGTAAGTTGACTCATCATGCGATCTCATCATACACCCCACTTCAACTATCCTGCCTCGTTCGTATTATAAGGTCAGCCAGATATTTCTGGTTGACCATTTTTTATATAGTTTTATTATAGCAGTAGCCAGGGTAGAACGTATCTGCTCGTGGGGCATGATCCCGTCAACTAAACCGTTCGCCCCCTACTTGCAGAAACATGATTGAGGCTGGTTGGGACTTAGATCTCGTATAACAAGCGAAGCTAAGACACTGCATGGAGGATTAGGGGTAACTGGCAAATATGATTCTAGGAGGAGATTAAGAATGAATCCAGTCGTTGGTCTGGATATTTCAAAAGGAGAAAGCCAGGTTCAGGCATTCTTAGATAAAGGCAAACCGTATCGTAAAAGTTTTAAGGTAACAGGTGGGGATTTCTATCACCCACGACTGGGTGGCTTCGCCACTTAGCCTTGCAGGGTTGTCTGCCTGATTCCACTTCTTCGAAATGCCTTGGGCAGACCAAGGAGCGTAGCGACGCGGTGTAGATATGATGTTAGGCGATGCTCTCGTCCGTTTCAATTACTCCTACATTGAATCTATCCACATTACAAATTCCCTTATACAGTCTTCTGGATTGATATCCTGGTTAATTTCTATAAATCTTTCATAATACTCTAGTTCATGAATAATTAATGGTAAGGCTTTATTGAATTTTCCAATAATCACACCTTCATTGTGTAATCGTTTAACAACATTTTTAATTATTTCATAGAAATCTTCTACTATTCTTTCTCCTAATTCTAAAGTTCGATCAAAATCCTCTTCCTCATCTGTATCCGTATAAAACCATTGTGATTCTCCGACCCATTGATCCCTTAATTGTAGTTCTTCTTTGTTAGTACCCTCGTTGTTCTCTCCAATCACGATTTCTTCGTTTTGTAGCCAAAAAGCATAATTCCACTTCGCTTCACATTCATCAGTGGCTTGTGAAATATTAAACGTCAAATTAGAGTTTGTATTGTACCCCAAAGTAAGCCTAGGCTTTCTCATATCGTCTAATTCACAATCAATATAAAACGACAATACATAAATATCTTTGATAATATCATCACACCAACCATCAATCCGTTTCTTAACTTTGTCATAAATTATTTGTTCTAAATTATTCATTTCTGTCCCTCCATAATATTTAAGGTTTTAGAACTTCACTTCATTTTTTATAATGTCCTTCGAGAGTTTCGCCTAACGTTAGTGTATCTACGAACCCGAAAGGCTTAAAGGAGCGTAGCGACTGGGTGGCTTCGCCACTTAGCCTTGCAGGGTTGTCTGCTGAATTTTCTTCCCCGAAAATTCTCCGGCAGACCAAGGGGGCTCCTTTATTCCAATTACTTTTCTCAAGTTTAGACATTTTTCTAAAGAATTTCATTTTTCCCCTCCACAATATACCTTGTATCCGTACAGTTCTATTAATGCACTTTAGCCATCCCACTATACTTAAATATAATACCATTATTTTACCAAAAACTATGATTCCTTATTCAACTAAACTGCACCGTTAGTTCAATAAAGAAAAAAAGAGCTGCATATGCAACTCAATTTTTTTCAAGTAAAGCACCCCGTTAGCCACCCATGAAGTGAAAAAATATCACTTCACCACAGAAAATGAAAGATGATTAAGTTCTTTCATGGGAGTTTAAGAAGAACAGCGATTTTAATCGCGCCCGTTAATGGAATAACTAAAATTATTCCATATTCAAATTCCTTATGATGGGTTTACCGGTTTCACCAAACCGCTAAATCTTTGATTGAGAATAGTTCATCTGTCATAATTTTCCTCTTATTTCGTATTTGTTTTTCTGTTAGCTGCGACGACAAATACTACACCAACTAACAAGCATAAAGCAGCCGTAAAAAAATTAGATTTAACTAAACATACGATTGCACCGATGATCCAAATCAAACCAATCAATAATCTGAATGTTGTCCTGTTCACTCTTTTCATCTCCATTATTTTTCAAAGTCAAAATGGAACAAGTCGTCAATTGAAGCGTCCAATTCTCTTGCGATTCGAACGGCTAATTCCAAAGAGGGATTATATTTTGCGTTCTCCAAACGCATAATCGTTTCTCTACGAACACCCACACGCTGCGCAAGTTCTTCTTGGGTAAAATCTTTTAAAAGACGATATTTTTTTATCTGAGTTGTAAAAGCTGTCATAATTATTCACCCGTATCATATTTGTAAGTCAAATACGCCCACAAATTCGTTCCCAAAGCAAAGGTCAGAGCTAAAATGATCAATTCAGCTCGATATAAAAACGCATAATCGTGAGAAAGAAAACTTAATACCAAGCTGCTTAGAAATCCAAAACAGAAAGCAATGCGAAAAGCCATTGTCCCCGCAATATTACGATTTTCGATTAAACGTTCATCTTCCCCTGCGCCTAATTTATGCCACCAGTAATATTGAAACCCTCCAAAAAAGGCAAAAAATAAATACATAGCAGGGGACCCGTTAGTCCCTGAAAACCCCAAAAATCCTAACAGCCCGATGAGCCAACTCTTGTTAGTCAATGTTTGTTTCATTAGTTATCCCCCTCCTAAGTGATATATTTATCTCTCTATGTGATAAATATATCACATTTACAAATAATTGTAAATGAAAAGACAGCCCCAGCGGACTGTCTTAAATAAAAAATCATTAGTGATAATCTTGTTGCAATGATTGGCCTTAATAAGCGTGCTAATTGGTGCTTTTTTCCGCACAAGTGGCTATTTTGTGTCGCAATATCCACACAAGTTAAACAGCATTCTTCAACTATCCTGCCCCGTTAGCTCAATAAGAAAAGCACCTTTGACTTATGTACTTGATCTTACACTCGTATGAGTTAGGCGATATGCGAAGCTCCCTAAAACAATCCAGATATGACCCTCTTTCTATTTTCTGGTATCCCGTAATTTGTAAGAACATCTCTTTTCAATCTCAATACTCAAAAAAATCGAGTAGGAATGAATCCCACTCGATTTCATAAGCTTTTATTAAGCTAAAATTTCCATAACATTGCGAACTGCTTCTGCCGATTTATCTAAAGCTGCTTTTTCAGTGTCAGTTAATTCAAGCTCAAAGATTTTTTCTACACCATTTGCACCAAGCAATGTTGGAACACCTAGATATAAATCATTGTAGCCATATTCACCTTCTAAGTATGCAATAGATGGAAGTATACGTTTTTGGTCTTTAATGATAGCTTCCGCCATTTCAATAAGTGCCGCTGAAGGAGCATAGTATGCAGAACCATTACCAAGGAGGTTAACGATTTCAGCACCACCGTTACGTGTACGATCAACAATCTCTGCAAGACGATCAGCTGGGATTAATGTTTCTAATGGAATACCACCAGCGAATGAGTAACGAGTAAGTGGCACCATTGTATCACCGTGACCACCTAAAACAAAACCTGTGATGTCTTTTACTGAAATATTAAGCTCTTCAGCAACAAACGCACAGAAACGAGCCGTATCAAGTACACCTGATTGACCTATTACACGATTTTTAGGGAAACCAGTCTCTTTGTATACAGTGTAAGTCATTGCATCTACTGGGTTCGTAAGTACGAGGATTGTTGCATTTGGTGAGTATTTCGCAACTTCCTTGGAAACAGTTTTCATCACATCTTGGTTAATTTGAACAAGATCATCACGGCTCATACCCGGTTTACGAGCAACGCCAGCAGTGATGATTACTACATCAGAATCAGCCGTATCCGCATAATTAGAAGTACCTTTAACATAAGAATCATAACCCTGCACCGGTGCAGCTTCCCACATATCTAAAGCTTTACCTTTTGCTGGGTTTTCAGCTTGAGGGATATCCACCAATACTACATCACCAAGTTCTTTTTGAGCTGCTAAAAATGCTGCAGTAGCGCCGGTAAAACCGCTACCAATTACTGAGATTTTTTTACGTTTCAGAGACATTCGAATACGCTCCTTTAAAATTAGGTTATTTAATCAATTATGCCTCGGCATAATTGCGTCAGGAATCGGCTTTGTGCAAGCACAAAGAACTCCTTTCCGATTCTGTGACATCCGCCGGAGGCTTCTTTCAGCGGGTGTTTAAACACCCGCTGAAAGAAATTAAAAGAGGGAGGAGAATAAATTCTCCTCCCTCGATTAAACAAGTTCATCGTAAATATATTATTAAGCTAAGGTCAATAGAAATTTACATTTCACCCTAATTATATCGGCAGAATATACTTCCGCTTTAACTATAATTTTCTATTTTAGAATAGAAAATTATAGGTTTTTGATTAATTCATTCGCGAATTCTGAACATTTTACTTCTGTAGCGCCGTCCATTAAACGAGCAAAGTCATAAGTTACAACTTTAGAAGAAATTGTTTTCTCTACAGATTTAGTAATCATGTCAGCTGCTTCTTGCCATCCTAAGTGTTCAAGCATTAATACACCTGAAAGTAATACTGAAGATGGGTTTACTTTATCTAAACCAGCATATTTTGGAGCTGTACCATGAGTAGCTTCGAAGATCGCGTGTCCAGTTACATAGTTAATGTTTGCGCCTGGAGCGATACCGATACCACCAACTTGAGCAGCTAATGCGTCAGAGATATAGTCACCGTTTAAGTTCATTGTAGCTACTACATCGAACTCAGTTGGACGAGTTAAGATTTGTTGTAAGAAGATATCAGCGATAGAATCTTTAACTAAGATTTTACCAGCTGCTAAAGCGTCAGACTGTGCTTTGTTTGCTGCTTCTTCACCTTGTTCAGCTTTAATAGCATCATATTGGTTCCAAGTGAATGTTTGATCAGCAAATTCTTTTTCAGCTAATTCATAACCCCATTTTTTGAATCCACCTTCAGTGAATTTCATGATGTTACCTTTGTGTACTAAAGTAACAGATGGGCGTTTATGTTTAATAGCGTATTCGATCGCAGAACGTACTAAACGCTCAGTACCTTCTTTAGATACAGGTTTTACACCGATACCAGAAGTTTCTGGGAAGCGGATTTGGTTAACACCAAATTCAGATTGTAGGAAGTTGATGATTTTTTGTGCTTGTTCAGAGCCAGATTCGAATTCAATACCAGCGTAGATGTCTTCTGTGTTTTCGCGGAAGATAACCATTTCAACGTCTTCTGGACGTTTAACTGGAGAAGGTACTCCATCAAAGTGACGTACTGGACGTAAGCATACATATAGGTCTAACTGTTGACGTAATGCTACGTTTAGAGAACGGATACCACCACCGATTGGAGTAGTAAGAGGACCTTTGATTGCGATTAAGTATTCGTTAATTTTGTCTAAAGTTTCTTGTGGTAACCATTCACCAGTTTGGTTGAATGCTTTTTCACCAGCTAAAACTTCTAACCATTCGATTTTCTTTTCAGCGTTGTATGCTTTTTCTACTGCTGCGTCGATAACGCGAGATGCTGCAGCCCAAATATCTGGACCAATTCCATCACCTTCGATGAAAGGAATTACTGGATTGTTTGGTACATTAAGTACGCCATTTTCAACTACAATTTTGTTTGACATTGATGTTGCCTCCTAAATTCATAATCATAGGACTGTGTTATAAGTAACACAGTCCCAAATATTCTAGCATAGTTTCCAAATTAGCGCTCGCTGATTGGAACATATTTTTGCATGCCTGGTCCAACATACTCTGCACGTGGACGGATTAGGCGGTTGTTAGCATATTGCTCTAGAATATGAGCTACCCAACCAGAAGTACGTGATACTGCGAAAATTGGTGTGAATAGGTCATGATCAATACCTAAAGAATCATACACTGACGCAGAGAAGAAGTCTACGTTTGCAGGTAATTTCTTTTGTTCTACGATCATGTCATGGATTTTAACTGACATTTCATAAAGCTCTGGTTTACCAGTAAGCTCAGTTAATTTTTGTGACATTACACGTAAGTGTGGTGCACGTGGGTCGCCTTTGCGGTATACGCGGTGACCGAAGCCCATGATTTTTTCTTTGTTATCTAATTTATTTTGAATATAAGATTCAACGTTTTCAAGTGAGCCGATTTCAGTTAACATTTTCATAACTTGCTCATTTGCACCACCATGAAGTGGTCCTTTTAATGCGCCGATAGCTGAAGTTACACCAGAATAAACATCTGATAATGTAGCTACACATACACGTGCTGTGAATGTTGATGCATTTAATTCATGGTCAGCATGTAATACTAACGCTTTGTCGAATGCTTCAACTTCAATTGCCGCTGGTTCTTCACCTTTAAGCATGTATAAGAAGTTTGCTGCATAACCTAATTCTGGTTTTGGAGCAACTGGCTCTAAACCTTTACGAACACGTGCAAATGCAGTAACTACTGTAGCAATTTTAGCTTGTAAACGGATAGCTTTACGGTAGTTAGCTTCCGTATCCATAACATCTGCCTCTTCATCGAATACACCAAGTAAAGATACTGCAGTACGTAGTGCAGCCATTGGATGTACAGTTGAAAGTGGGTAAGTTTTGAATTGGTCTACAATTGCTTGCGGAATAGTCATGTTGTCTGCTAATTGTTGTTTTAATTCAGCTAGCTCGTCCGCTTTTGGTAAACGAGTATGCCATAATAAATAAATTACCTCTTCAAATGACGCGTTCACTGCTAAATCATCAATGTTGTAACCAACATATGTAAGTGTGTCATCGATAATTGAACTGATTTTAGATTCCGCTGCTACGATACCTTCTAAACCTTTAGTTGCTGACATAAAATATCGCTCCCTCATAGTTATATTTTTGGGTGTGTAAATGCTTTTTGTAGGTCACATTTACGTTTTTTGCTCATATGAACCATTAAGTAAATCGCTTACATTGCTATTATAATCATTTTTGACATCTTTGTGAATGAAAATCCTCCGAATAAAGAAAAAGGTGTTTTATCGATTATTTAAACGTTCCAAAGAGATTATTTTGTATTTTTTAACATTAATTCATCATTTGAAACGGGGTGAAATTGTAAAAATGAGGAATATTAAATATTTTTCATACGAAAGAACTACTAGTGTGTTGTTATTTATTTTTTATTTGGTAATATTATGGTTCGTATTGCCTGTATCTCTTGCAATTTTCTTATCTTTTTCTACGTATCCTATCATAAAATTTCTTCACTCTTATTGTAGGCTTGCCTATTGGCTTGCAGCAATCATCGTAGAAGCACTCATACTAACTTGCATTTTTCTTCTCGCTATCATATCTATAAACAGCATTATTCTGATCTTCCCTGAAATCCGAGAAACACTACAAAATTTCCCACTTTTCAATGAATATGAATCAATGTTCATCCAAGTTTTAAAGGAAAAATCATTGTCTATTTTCGATTCAATCTTAGTGTATATGGCTAATATCTTTCAATTATTTATGAAGCATGTCATTGAAGTATTTATATTCCTTATCGCTTACTACTTTGCCCTATTAGAAACTCGCAAATCCCGTTATTGGTTCTTTCAATATGTGCCAAAAAAATTCCGCAATGAATGGCAGTCACATTTTTCGAAGATTATGCAACTATTTCATTATTTTTTGTTCGTGGAGTTTCAGCTATTCACAATCACACTGCTCATTCTTTGTGCGGGGTTTATGATTCTCCAATTTGAACAAGCCATTATTAAAGCTTTTATAGTAGCTTTCGCAGATATACTTCCTTTCTTCGGCATCGGAGTATTTCTAGTACCCATGAGCTTTTATTTTTACTTAAAGGGGAATACCTTTTTATGTGTGGCTATTTTAATTTTATATCTATTTGTTCAATTAACAAGGCAGCTAGCTGAATCCATGCTTTGGTCAAATACACTGCAATTGCGAACATTCCACACCTTTTTCATCAGTGCCGCCTCTATCTTATTATTTGGTTTTTACGGCATTTTACTTAGCCCTATATTTTTATTTTTGGCGGTTAAACTAAAGGAAAATGCTATTTTTGAACGATGATGAATTGACCTTTTTTCATTTTTTTACGCATCCAATAATAAAAGATTGGTTGGAACATTTTACGAGTAAAAGGCATAAGCAGCAATAAACCAATAAGATCTGTTAAAAAACCTGGTAATGCTAGAAGTACACCACCGCTAAAATTTAACACTGTGTCAATTAAAGCTGGACCCGGAGCCTCTCCACGTGCTATCGTATTTTTTACCTTTTGTACAGAATTCATACCTTTATTTTTCACTACATAAATACCTATAATACTCGTAGCAACTATAAGTAATAAAGTATTTAAAACACCAATATTTTGACCAATCACTATTAATAACGCCAATTCGGCCAATACGTAGACAATGAAACCAAGAAAAATTTTTCTCATATTTTTCTCCTTTCTATCTAAAAAAGCTATACCTTTAATACGTTATTATAGCCAATTTAGTTCCCTTAAAAAACAACGAGCCCTAATAAGAGACGTCTAGGCTATACTTTCATTATAGTAAAATCCCCATTCCATGAAGGGGAAAAAACTATTTTTCACGCAAGAAACATCTATTGGCCCAATACCTCTGGCGGATCTCACGGTTCGGAAAGGAGTTCTTTGTGTAAGCACAAAGCCGAATCCGGACACACTTACGCTGAGGCATAATTGATTCAAACGAAAATATCTTTTTTCATAAGAAAAGCTCTAGTACAATCATCCGTACTAGAGCTTTTTGTTATGGTTTAAAGAACACTTGCATGCCCTTTGTAAATAACTCCTGTTTCAGCATCCATCGTAATTTCTTGATCGTGGCGAATCAATGTAGTGGCTTCTTTTACACCGACGATAACAGGGATACCAAGGCTTAGTCCTACAACCGCTGCATGACTTGTAAGTCCACCCTCCTCTGTAATCAGACCAATACAGTTTTCAATCACTGGCATCATATCACGATCTGAACCAACCGTTACTAAAATGCATCCGTCTGTATCATATGCTAGTGCCTCAGCGGCATTTTTTGCAACAACTGTTTTACCTACAACTGAAGCTTTACCGATTCCTTGACCACGAGCTAGCAAATCTCCGATAATGTGTACCTTCATTAAGTTAGTAGTACCTGCTTCACCTACCGGTACACCTGCTGTAATGACAACTGCATCACCGTGCGTTACAAAGCCATGCTTCAAGCTTTCGTCAACAGCTAGCTCTAAAATTTCATCTGTTGTTGTAACACGTTGACAAACAACTGGGTATACACCCCAAACTAGTGTTAATGCGTTAGCTGTATTGATAGAGCCTGTTACAGCGACAATCGGTACACCTGGGCGATATTTAGCAATCATTTTAGCAGTGTTACCACTTTCTGTTGGTGCTAATACTGCTTTTACACCTAAGTTAATCGAAGTGTAAGCTACTGCCTGAGAAATTGCCTCAGTCATATTTGCCTCTTTTTCACGACTACGTGTAGAAACGATCGCCTTATAATCTAATGAATTTTCTGTGCGCTGTGCGATTTTATTCATTGTTTGTACGGACTCTACTGGATAAAGCCCCGCCGCAGTTTCACCAGACAGCATAATTGCATCTGTACCATCGATAATTGCGTTTGCTACGTCACTTGCCTCTGCTCGTGTCGGACGTGGATTACGCTGCATCGAATCTAACATTTGTGTAGCTGTAATTACTGGTTTACCTACTTGGTTACATTTTAAAATTAATTTCTTTTGTACAAGTGGTACTTCTTCTGCTGGGATTTCTACACCAAGGTCACCACGTGCCACCATTAATCCATCTGAAACTAAGATGATTTCATCGATATTATCGACACCCTCTTGGTTCTCGATTTTCGGGATGATTTGAATATGGCTACCACCATTTTGTTCAAGTAATTCTCGAATCTCTAGTACATCCTTTGCTCGACGAACAAATGAAGCTGCAATAAAATCTACACCTTGCTTAATACCGAATAGAATGTCCTGTGCATCTTTTTCTGTAATTCCCGGAAGCTGTACAGAAACGCCCGGCACGTTAACACCCTTTTTATTTTTTAAGACACCTGCATTTTCAACAATTGTATGGATAAGGCCTTTTTCCATATCTGTTGCTAATACACGTAATTGAATAAGTCCATCATCTAATAAAATAATTGAATTTTGCTCAACATCCTCGATTAAACGATCATATGTTACAGAGAAGCATTTTTCTGTTCCTTCAACTTCAGTCATTGAAATATCAATCACTTGTCCTGTAGCTAAATGTAATTCCCCGTTTTTCATATTATGCGTACGAATTTCTGGACCTTTTGTGTCGAGTAAAATACCAACTGGTTTACCTAATTTCTGTGCTACTTCGCGAATTAAACTAATACGTCCTTCATGCTCTTCATGAGAACCATGTGAAAAATTTAAGCGGGCAACATTCATACCTGCTTCAATTAGTTTCTCTAAAGTTTCTGGTGACTCACTTGCCGGACCAATTGTACATACGATTTTTGTTTTTCTCATTTTCTGCCCACTCCGTTTTATAACAAATTATATAGATAGTTCTTTCATTAAAGTATACAAGCTTACATCTGACTCATGATTTTTTTCAAAAGCTTCAGGCATATCATAGTCAATAACTTGATGGTTGCGGATACCTACCGCTCTTCCAGTTTTTCCTTCCATTAATAACTCAACTGCATGAGCACCGAACTGACTTGCCAGAACACGATCGCGTGCAGTAGGTGAACCGCCACGCTGGATATGTCCAAGAACAGAAACACGAATCTCTTTTCCTGTTTTGTCTTTTAACAGTTTTGCCAAATCACTACCTGACATAACACCTTCAGCGACAATAATAATGCTATGCTTTTTCCCACGCGCGGCACCACGATCTAAGCGTGCCACAATGTCATCCAAATTATAATCTTCTTCTGGAATTAAAACTGTTTCAGCACCAGCTGCAAGACCTGCCCATAATGCAATATCTCCTGCATCTCGCCCCATTACCTCAACTATAAAGGAATTTTCATGGGAAGTTGCTGTATCGCGAATTTTATCAATCGATTCCACAACTGTATTTAGTGCTGTATCGAATCCTATAGTATATTCGGTTCCTGGAACATCATTATCGATTGTTCCTGGAACGCCAACAGCAGGAAAACCTTTTTTCACTAAATCCATAGCACCACGGTAAGAACCATCGCCGCCAATAACAACTAGCCCTTCAATCCCAGCTTCACGCATATTGTCAATGCCTCGCTGTTGAACAGCGTCTTCTTTAAATTCAGGACATCTTGCTGAAAATAACTGTGTTCCACCACGTTGAATAATGCCACCTACTGAGCCTAAATCGAGATTTTCCATGTAACCTTTTATTAAGCCTTCATACCCATGCTTAATTCCGACAACATCAATTCCATGATAAGCTGCCTTACGAACGACTGCACGAACAGCTGCATTCATCCCTGGCGCATCTCCACCACTTGTTAATACGGCAATTTTTTTCATTGTCGACCTCCTGCAGTACTATTATTATTCACATTAACACGAAAAAACAAACTATGTAAGTGTTCTGAGGCTACAAAAACATAACTTTTACAAAAAAATAAAAAGAATGCGCTTTCACACACTCTTTTCAGCAAAAAATAGCCGAAATCTAACATATTTTCAAGAAATCTAGCATTGTTTTTGCACTGTTTTATTCTTCCATCATTAGGCTTTTTATCAATCTAAGAGACTCATCACCATAACGTGTGTTGATTTCCGTTCCGACTGGGCGCTTTCCTGGGGGCGTCCGATGAGCCGCTTCGCTTCGCTCCAGGGTCTCATCTGTGACGCTGATCCCCAAGGAGTCGCCCAGTCTTCACTCCAATCAACTATATGCATGACATAAGTTTTAATAAATGTCATCCACAACTTTTGGTGATGACCCATCTAAGACCCAAATCAGGATCAGCATGAAAACGTAGGGTTGATTTCCGTTTTTCTTGTGCTTTAGTGGTAGCAACAGGGGGGCGTCTGTGCGAAAGCGTAGTGCAAACGTAGCGACAGCAACAACATGATGTTGGTCTCGAAGGCATTATCACAAGAGGTGATATTTTTTAGCCTTCGTTCCTATACATCACATACGCCAAAGTCTCATTAGTAACCGCTGATCCTCAAGGATTCGCCCAATTTCTACTTCAATCACCTAAGCGGCAAAACCTTCTCTTTTTTGTTACCGACCACTATTGATGAAAAATCAAAAAATGTATGAATTTACGCTTCAGTATATTGTCCGATCTTTTTAAATTTCTCATAACGGTCTTCTATTAATTGTTCGCCATTTAAAGAATTTAATGCTTTTAGCGTGTCGCTTATACATTCTTTTAAATAAAGTGCTTGCTTCGCTACATTGCGATGTGCACCACCTGTAATCTCAGGGATAATTCCATCTATAACGCCAAGCTCTTTTAAGTCAGGTGCTGTTATACGCATAGCTTCTGCTGCTTGCTTCGCTAAGCTACCATCACGCCATAAAATCGACGCGGCCCCTTCTGGAGAAATAACCGAATACGTTGAGTTTTCTAACATAAAGACACGATTCGCTACACCTAATGCAAGTGCACCACCGCTTCCGCCTTCCCCAATAACTATGCTTATAACCGGTACTGTTAGACCCGCCATTTCGACTAGATTTCTGGCGATTGCTTCACTTTGACCGCGTTCCTCGGCAGCCTTACCCGGATAAGCACCTTTCGTATCAATAAAACAAATAATTGGGCGCTTAAATTTCTCAGCCTGCTTCATTAAGCGTAATGCCTTACGATATCCTTCAGGATGTGGCATACCAAAATTACGACGAATGTTTTCTTTAGTTGATTTTCCGCGTTGATGTCCAATAATTGTTACTGGCTGTCCTTCAAAGAGAGCAATTCCTCCAAGAATAGCCGCATCATCACCAAACGTACGGTCTCCATGTAACTCTATAAAGTTTTCGCACATAGCTTCTATATACTGTAATGTTGTTGGGCGTTCAGGATGTCTTGCAACCTGTACACGATCCCATGGCTTCATATTGGCATAAATAGATTCTTCTAACTGTATTAGGCGTGTTTCAAGCTTTTCGATTTCACCTGTCATATCTACTTCCGCTTCGGTAGCAATTTTTTTTAACTCATCGATCTTTTCACGTAATTGTACTACTGGTTCTTCAAAAGCTAAATTTTTAGACATGTTGCACGCCGCCTTTCGTATGCATTTTAACAAGCACTGCTACTTGGTCTCGTAAATCTTTTCGATGGAAGATTGCATCAAGTTGACCATGCTCTAGTAAAAATTCCGCCGTTTGGAAATCATTCGGTAATTTCTCTCTCACTGTTTCTTCAATTACACGACGGCCAGCAAAGCCAATCAATGCTTGTGGTTCTGCAATATTAATATCTCCAACAGAGGCGAAGCTTGCAGAAACACCACCTGTTGTAGGATGCGTTAGTATTGAAATAAACAATAGTCCTTCATTGCTATGACGTTTTAATGCCACACTCGTTTTTGCCATTTGCATTAAAGATAGTACGCCTTCTTGCATGCGCGCTCCACCACTTGCAGTAAAGATAATAAACGGAACACGTAATTCAGTAGCTTTTTCAACAGCACGCGTGATTTTTTCTCCGACAACCGAGCCCATAGAACCCATGCGGAAATGAGAATCCATAATTGCTACTACAATTTCTTCTCCATCAAGTGTACCTAATCCTGTCAGAACAGCTTCGTTTAATCCCGTTTTTTGTTGATCAGCTGAAATTTTTTCAACATAAGCAGGGAAATTAAGCGGATTACATGTTTGTAAATGGTCATCCATTGACACAAATGAACCTTCATCTAAGAAATATGTTACACGCTCCTGTGCAGTCATTTTGAAATGATGGCTGCATTTTGTACATACTTTATGATTTTTTTCTAATTCCTTCGTTAATTGAATATGACGGCATTCTGGACATTTTGTCATAAGTCCTTCAGGAAATCCCTTCTCTTGTCCGTCTTCTTTCTTTTTGCTAAATAAGCTGCGTATCGCCATGTTCGACTCCCCCTTTGTTGTCTAAATACTTTGTACATTCTTCATCCACTGCTCGTAGGCCTTTAATGCTTCTCTTTCATAGCCAAGCTGCATCGATTTCAACATTGTTTGAATTTGTAACTTTTCATCTTCAGTTGAGTTTCGATTTAAACGGTCGCCATCATAAGCTGCTAATTGAAACCAGATTTTCAATGAAAGACGATTTCCTGACGTGATTAATATTTCTCGTAAAACATCCAGACAATTAATCGTTCCTTCTATCTCTAGCTTTACAAAAAAACTGTCCCACACAGGTAGTGTTTGCAGAGTCTCTGTACAACTTATTACGCGAATTGCTTCCTTTTCATGAATTTGTCGCGTTAATTCGACATCCTTTTTCGATTTTTCATCTTCTAATATAAACATCGACAGTATTTCTACAAGCTGATGTTTATGTGTTGAAGCTAGAAAAGTACCTCCACCATGTCTCGTTTCAATAAGACCTAATAACTCTAAGCTACGCAACGCCTCTCTCACAGAGGATCGTCCGACGCCTAAACGCTCAGAAAGGACTCGTTCGGAAGGTAATTTTTCACCAGCCTGAATTTTTTCCATTTTAATAAGTTGACGTAATTGTTGGACGATTTCTAAAAACACTTTCTTTTGTTCAGTTTTTTTATCCATACGATCAACTCCTCTTATAAAAAGTGGTCAGACCACTTTTTGACGTTGATTCTAGCTTACAAAATAATTATTAAAAAGTAAAGAAAAAACTGCATAAAAAAATCTATGCAGCTTCTAAAATATTCTTTAATTCCCTAGTTTTTTCGTCGCTTGCGCATGTTTTACTTTAATCTGCGACTTACCAAAACGTCTTTCTAACGTTCCTTCCAGATAAATCAATTCATCCTCAAGCAAAAACTCTTGAACAAGCTGAAATACTTGAGGGAATAAAGTAACAGAAACCGTTCCAAATTCATCTTGAAGCTGAACAAAAGCCATTTGCTCACCTTTTTTAGTCCGAATTTTTTTCACTTCTTCTATCATGCCAATCATTTTAACATACGTTCCCTCTCGTTCACGCTTTATCTCTCGGCACGTCATATTTACTTCATTCCAAAAAGTTCTTTCCTCAGTGACTGGATGTGCTGATATATAAAAGCCAAGACTTTCCTTCTCATGCAGTAATTTTTCCTTTTGGGGCATCGCTTCCGCTTCCATATACTTTGGCTTACCAAAGCTAAAGGCAGTAGCCGATGCAATATCAATATCCTCAGTTGGTCTAAGCAACTCAGCTTGCTTCTGGGCAGCCTCCACTGTTGCTAACAATACCGCACGATCTTTCATTAAATAATCGAGAGCCCCAGCGAAAATTAAAGACTCCATGATTTTTGGTTTAAAATGCTGTGCACTTAAGGCAACTGCCAAGTCAAATAAATTATCAAATGCTTCTGCATTCGTTTGACGTAATGCATTCACTGTCTCTATAAATGTATAAGGTACACCCTTTACTCCGGAAAGGCTATAGCGAACTCCATCCTTTTCTACAGTAAAAAATTTCGTACTCCGTTTGAGCGAAGGTGGGTAAAACGGAATCCCTTTCTCTTTTGCCTCACTCACAAGCTGCTGAATTTTTTCCACATTTCCTGTTGCATTTGATAGTAGTGCCGCATAGAAACTTAGTGGGAAGTGTGCCTTTAAATATGCCATTTGATAGGAAATAACACTATATGCGACAGCATGACTTTTAGGGAAACCATAGTCTGCAAAGCGTACAATTAGTGCATACACTTCTTCAGCCACTTGAATGTCAAAGCCTTGCTTTATTGCTCCATTAACAAATGCCGCACGTTGCTCTTCTAATACTTGACGATTTTTCTTACTTACCGCTCGACGCAATAAATCCGCTTGTCCCATCGTAAAGCCCGCCATCACCGAAGCAATTTGCATGATCTGTTCTTGATAAACTATGACACCAAATGTCTCCCGTAAAATAGGCTCTAAAGCTGGATGTAGCATATTGGTAGGCTCCTTACCCGCTTTCCGTCTTGCATAGATAGGAATAAAATCCATTGGGCCAGGGCGATATAACGCATTGACTGCCACTATATCTAAAAAATGGGTTGGATGTATATCACGTAAAGCTTGCTTCATACCTTCAGATTCTAATTGAAAAATACCTAATGTATCTCCCTTTTGTAGAAGCTGAAATGTCTTTTCATCT
Organism: Lysinibacillus sp. TE18511; assembly: GCF_054062295.1. Classification (NCBI taxonomy): domain Bacteria; kingdom Bacillati; phylum Bacillota; class Bacilli; order Caryophanales; family Bacillaceae; genus Lysinibacillus; species Lysinibacillus sp. TE18511. The sequence goes on along the minus strand of NZ_JBSSFD010000006.1, from coordinate 83,025 downwards.
TGCATTGGAATAAGCTCAAACTCTATCCACGGGCCACCTGCTTTATAAATTGACCAACGTACCTGCTCTAATATTGTCAGATTGCGCAAACCTAAAAAATCCATTTTAACAAGGCCACAAGCTTCCACATCTCCCATCGGCCATTGCGTACAATATATTCCGTCATGTCCCTCTTCAATCGGTATTGTATTGACTAGTGGTGATGATGCCAGCACAATCCCAGCTGCATGGGTAGAAGAATTCCTTGGCAATCCTTCTAATTTTAACGCCACCTCTAACCAGCGACGATGCTTCTCATCCTCTGCTAGCCACCCCTGCAAGCTTTGTGATTCGTCCACCGCTCTTTGCAATGTTATCCCAGGTTTATTCGGAATCATTTTTGATATTTTTTCCAATATTTCAGCGTCAAAACCAAAAACACGAGCAACATCTCTAGCAACAGCCTTCGCAGATAAAGTGCCAAACGTAATAATTTGCGCCACATTTGCCTTTCCATATTTTTGAGCAACATAGTGGATGACTTTTTGTCTTTTACTGTCGACAAAGTCAATATCTATATCTGGCAGCGTGACACGTTCAGGGTTTAAAAAGCGTTCAAATAATAAGCCGTAAACTAGTGGATCTACTTGTGTAATGGATAAACTATATGCTACAAGGGAACTTGCTGATGAACCACGACCTGGACCAGTTAAAATACGGTTTTCTTTAGCAAAATGCATAAAATCTGCAACAATTAAAAAATAATCAGCAAAGCCCATTGAACAAATAATTTCAAGCTCGTATTGAAGTCGCTCCCGATAAACATGCGGGATTTCAGTTTGTTTGAAACGCTCTGCTAATCCTGCAAATACTTCTTTGGCAAGCAAACTTTCGGCTGTTTCACCTGTTGGTACAGGGAAATTAGGCATTTGTACGTGCATTTCAGGGATTTCCGCAGTACAGCTAGCTAGCATCGTTGCACTAGCTTCAAGCCATTCTGGATGATCCGCAAACCAACTTCGCCATTCTTCCTCTGTTGGAGCGAAATAACTTTGTAAATTGACGGATAACATTGTACCTGTGAGCTTTTCACCTGTATCAATTGCTCTTGCAACCTCGAAGGCAAAATGATCTTCTGGACGTAAAAAATAACAGCTCTGTGAGGCAACTATCGCTATGTTCATCGTTTCACACAATGCTACATACGTTTCTTCTTTTTCCGCTATCACTCCTGCCGGCCTTGCTATCCCCATAAATAAATGCTTACCGAATACCCTGTTTAAAGCACTTACTACTTCAGTCCAATCCTCAACTTCCGCTAAATCATCCGAAGAAAGTAGTGCAACACAGCCTGCTGCATACCCTTCCAGCCATTTCCAAGGAAGTGCATCATCCTCCCGAATCGACACTGCACTACTAATCTTTAAAAGATGTTGATAGCCTTCTTGTGTTTGAGCATACAGCACAAGTGGAACCTTTCTTTCGTGCCACTGTACATTTATCGAAAGCCCTAATACCGCATGAATATTTGCTTGTCTCAATGCTTTACTAAAAGGCAAAAGCCCGTACAATTTTGAGTTGACGATTGCACAGGCCTGCGTATTTTGCTCTTGTAAAAAAGGGATCAATTGTTCAAGCCGAATCGTGCTTTTCAATAAATCCGCGCTCGTATGCATTTTTGTGTATACATGTGTCAAATGAATCCCTTCCTTTCTAGGTTTCAAAGAATTATTAAGTAAAAGAATCGTCTCTTTATTGATAAGCCTTACAAATTTCCTGTAATCTCGTTATAACACGGTCTGCTTCTTCCCATGAGTAAGCTGTTGCACCAGAAGCAAGCGGGTGTCCCCCACCATTAAATTCCTTCGCTAAAGTGTTAATAACAGGGCCTTTTGAGCGTAGACGTACACGAATCTGATCGGCCTCTTCAATGAGGATTACCCATGCACAAATACCTTTCACACTTCCAAGACAACCGACTAACAGTGACGCTTCTGACGGTACCGCATTGTATTCAGCTAACAATTCCTTTGTCAGCTTAATATGTGCCGCTCCATGCTCATCTATTTTGAAGTTTTGATAAATATAGCCTTGTAAATTTAAAAGCTTTCGATCCATTTCATACATTCCATCGAAAATTTGATTTCGATCAAAATCATAAGTAATAAGTTCCCCAGCAACCTTAAATGTTTTTACTGTCGTGCTAGGATATTGGAAGCGTCCTGTATCTCCTACAATACCAGCAAATAATAATCTAGCGGCTGCATCAGATAGAGTCCAGTTTGCTACTTCTTTTCCTTCCTCAAAAAGCTCATAAATCATTTCACTACAAGAGCTTGCAGTCGTATCCACCCATAGTAAATCACCATATGCATCATCATTTGGATGGTGATCTATTTTAATAACCATTTTCCCTTTTGTATAGCGTTGATCGTCTACACGTTCAGTATTTGCAGTATCTGTCACAATCACTAAGGCATTGTTGTACACATCATCCGTAATGTAATCTGGCTTTGCTAAAAATGTTAAAGATTCATCATGCTCACCCGCTGCAAAAACCTTCTTTTCAGGATAATTTGCTAAAATAAGCTCTTTTAACCCTAGCTGAGATCCATAAGCGTCAGGATCTGGACGCACATGGCGATGAATAACGATTGTCTCATATGAAGCAATTGTGTCGATGATTTGTCTTTTCATAATAATTTCCTCCAAAATGATAGTAATAACCGTTAGCATTTTTCTTCAATAATCGTTACAATATAGTCTAGTTATGCTAGGAGGTTTACTATGCTCAATTTAATTTTTGTGTTTGCAATTATCATATCATTTGCTATTTATTTTTATTTTAAAACAAAACAGTTCCGTTCTCCATTACCCATCGCTAAAAATTGGTACAAAAGTAAAGCAAACGTAAGTTTCGGCGTATTTATTCTTGTATTTGGTGTAAATCAAGCCTATTTATTCCCTGGAATATATACATTTATTATTGTAGCAATTCTTGTCGTTTTAGGCATCCTTGTTATTACCGAAAATATTAAAAAGACTCGTCACTACGGCAAATTTGTTGAAGAAGAATTCCGTATTAACCAATAAATAATCAATTATGCCTCGGCATAATTGCGTCTGGATACCCGCTGAAAAAAGCGAAAGGGATGACCTAGCATTTGTCTAGGCCATCCCTTTTTACATCTTCTTAACGTTCCAGCAGTTGGAACATCATCATTGCCTTTCCAACAAGCATTTGTTGATTAAACACTTCGAAGTCCATTTTCACAAACTTACGACTCATGTCTAATATTCGAGGCCTTACCGTAAGAGTACTTTCCATTTGCACAGGCTTGATGAAATAAATCGTCATGTTTTCAGCAACTGCATCCCCACGTTTTCGACGCTTTAACGCAAATGAGCCAACTTCTGCTAACAAAGTGGTAAATGCCCCGTAAGAAATTGCCCCATATTGGTTTGTCATTTGAGGTGTTACTTTAAACTCTACGATTAATTCTTCATCGCCAAGCACCTTCATCTCATTTTTCACTAAATCATCAATTGTTTCACCATGCTGTGGCTGTCTTTGTGCAAGCTGAAGCGCTTTTAGTACATCTTGACGACTAATGACACCTTGCAAAATATTGTCATCATCGACAATTGGGAGTAGATCAATCCCTTCCCAAATCATACGGTGTCCTGCAGAAGCAACACTCATTTTCATCGATCCGGCAATCGGATTTTTCGTCATAACCTTTTCAATAAGCTCAGTTTCTTCTCGACCAATAACGTCTTTTACTGTAATCATCCCAACAAGCTTATTGCTTGCTGTAACAACAGGAAATGCACCATGAGTCGTTCGTTCATTTAACTTTTGGAAATGATGAATAGTTTCATCATTTCGAAGAACAGCCGTATCAGTCATCGGTACATAAATATCTTCAATAAATAAAATATCTTTTTTGATTAATTGGTCATAAATTGCACGATTAATCATTGTTGCTACTGTAAAGGTGTCATAGCTAGTTGAAATGATAGGTAGGTCTAAGGAATCTGCGAGTAGCTTGTTTTCCTCAGTAGTATCAAAGCCCCCTGTAATTAAAACAGCTGCACCAGCTCGTAAGGCATTTTCATGCGCTTTAATACGATTCCCAACGATGAGCAAGCTTCCTGCATCTGTATAACGCATCATATCTTCTAATTGCATTGCACCAATAACAAATTTCGTTAACGTTTTATGTAGACCTGTTTTTCCACCTAAAACTTGGCCGTCTACAATATTAACAATTTCAGCAAAGGTTAATCGCTCGATATTCTCTTTCTTTTTCTTCTCAATTCGAATCGTTCCAACACGTTCAATGGAGCTTACTAAACGACGATTTTCCGCTTCCTTAATGGCACGATAAGCCGTTCCTTCACTGACCTGCATTTCCTTTGCAATTTGACGTACTGAAATTTTATCGCCCACGGGTAGTGATTCGATGTATTGTAAAATTTTCTCATGTTTTGTCGACAAAATATCACCTATTTCTCAAGTTCAATTCTGCTCTTAGTGTACCATATTTTTTATTAAAATGATTAATATAAAGTGATGAATTTGTTTTACTTTCCCCATCGTTTCAACTACGCACGTGGTGTCAGTTCATATAGTACAGCTGTGTTATTGATTAGGAACAGTTTACTTTTTCACCGGCTTTCAAAATTTGAACCTCTGAATTTTGCACTAAATCTGCAAAAACTTGTGGATCCTGCTCGATTGGAGGGAATGTATTATAATGGATTGGTACGACAATTTTCGGCTTCAAAAATGCAACTGCACAAGCAGCATCTTCTGGACCCATTGTGAAATTGTCTCCAATTGGTAAAAATGCAATATCAATTGGGTGGCGTTCCCCTATTAATTTCATATCGCTAAACAACGCCGTATCCCCTGCATGATAGATTGTTATTCCTTCGATAAATACTAAAATCCCAGCAGGCATTCCCATATAAATGATCTCATTATTTTCAGTTACATATGACGAACCGTGGAATGCTTGTGTAAATTTCACTTTACCAAAATCAAATTCCTTGGCCCCACCTATATGCATTGGATGTACCTTCACTCCTTGCCAAGAAATCCAATTAGCTAGCTCATTCGGTGCAATAACGAGTGCATCATTTTTCTTTGCAAGCTCGACTGTATCACCTACATGATCATTATGGCCATGTGTAAGTAAAATAATATCTGGGGCTTCATCAGCAACCTTTAAATCTGTTTGCCCATTCCCATTAATAAATGGATCAATCAATATTGTTTTCCCCTTTGATTGAATTTTGACAACAGAATGTCCATGATAACTAATTTCCATATACGTTTCCTCCTTGCAGTACATAATGTGCTTCATCATTTTTATTCGCTATCCATGCGATTTTTCCCTTTTTTTGATATGCTGTACAGAGAATAATCGCATCTTTCCAAACAAAGCCAGACCCTGTTAGGAGACAATTATTCATTCATACAAAAATGAAGCTTCGAATTCGACTTATAGTTTGCTGAAAGATCGAAGCCTCATCGTGTAGGCTATTATTTCAGCCGAGCACAATGTTTCAATACAACATGAGGAGGAAATGTTTATGTCAAAGGTTGAAGAAATTCAAAATTATTTACAACAAAATCAAATTGATGCTGCTTTCATCACAACACCAGACAACGTTTTTTACGTTTCAGGCTTTAAAAGTAACCCACATGAGAGATTACTAGGCGTAATGATTTTTAAAGAGGCAGAACCTTTTTTAATTTGCCCACAAATGGAGATCCCAGATGCAAAAGCTGCTGGTTGGTCCTATGAAGTCATTGGTCACCAAGATACTGAAAATTCAATGGAAGTTCTTGCACAAGCGATTAAAACTCGTCATGATAATCCATTAACGTTCGCCATTGAAAAAGCACAACTAAATGTAGAACGCTTTGAAGCCCTACAAATCTCGTTCCCACAAGCAAAATTTGTCCGCCTCGACGAAAAAATCAATGCTATGCGAGTGATTAAGGATGAGAATGAATTAGAAAAATTACGTAAGGCAGCTGAATTAGCTGACTACGCTATTGAAATCGGCTGTAAGGAAATCGCTGAAGGCAAAACGGAGATGGAAATCTTAACAGCCATTGAAAATGCAATTCAAGATAAGGGCTGCAAGATGTCCTTTGAGACAATGGTATTGAGTGGTCCTAAAACAGCCTCTCCTCACGGTACACCAGGTGCTCGCAAAATCGAAAAGGGTGATATGGTGTTATTCGACCTGGGCGTAATTTACGACGGTTATTGTTCTGATATTACGCGTACGGTTGCCTTTGGTGAACCTAGTGAAGGACAAAAGGAAATCTACAACGCAGTACTTTCTGCTAACACAAATGCAATTGCAGCAGTGAAACCAGGTGTTCGTGCAATGGATTTAGATAAAATTGCTCGTGATACTATTTCCGAAGCAGGCTATGGTGAGTATTTCACACATCGACTTGGTCATGGACTCGGCATTTCTGTGCATGAATTCCCATCTGTAACAGGCGCCAACGACATGGCTATGGAGGAAGGCATGGTCTTCACAATTGAGCCAGGTATCTATAAATCTGATGTGACAGGTGTCCGTATTGAAGATGATGTTGTAGTAACAAAAGACGGAGTAGAAGTACTAACAAAATTCCCGAAAGATTTAATCGTACTATAATTCAAAATGAGGAACGAAGGCTAAGAGCATCACGTCCTGTGATAACGCCTTCGTGACCTACATCGTGTAGGCCCGAGACCCTGGAGCGAGCAACGCGAGTGAAGCGGCTCATCGGACGCCCCCAGGAAGCTTTGCTCTGTGCGAAAGCGAAGCGTCAGCGGCAATGTTTTATCTGTAGCGAAAGCAAAGCGTCAGCTACAAAGCGCCCAGTCGGAACGGAAATCAACCACACGTTATGGTGATGAGTCATTAAATAAGGAAGCAACCATAATGAAATATGGTGCTTCCTTTTCTTATTTTACTTATTGAATTAACTCATCAACATTGACATATGGCAGACCTTGAGAATCTGCAACTGCCTTGTAAACGAGATGTCCATCTATAGTATTAACACCTTTTTTCAATGCAGGATTGTCAAGACATGCTTGGTTGTAACCCTTATTGGCAATTTGAAGCGCATAAGGAATGGTATTGTTTGTTAAAGCGATTGTCGAAGTACGTGGTACAGCACCAGGCATGTTCGCAACTGCATAATGCACAACGCCATGTTTTACATAGGTTGGGTCATCATGTGTCGTCACACGATCAGATGTCGCAAAAATACCACCTTGGTCAATAGCAATATCAACAACTACAGAGCCAGGTTGCATTGACTGAATCATTTCCTCAGAAACAAGCTTTGGTGCTTTGGCGCCAGGAATTAAAACAGCTCCAACTACTAAATCTGAGTTTTGCACGGATTCTGCAATATTATAAGGATTGGACATTAATGTTTGAACATCACGACCAAACAAATCCTCTAACTGACGTAAACGTTCTGGGCTTAAATCAATGACCGTTACATCTGCACCCATTCCGACAGCTATTTTCGCTGCATTTGTTCCAGCGATACCGCCACCAATAACAGTTACTTTACCGCGTGGCACACCTGATACGCCGCCCAGTAAAATACCTTTACCTTCATGATTTTTCTCTAAAAATTGTGCGCCAATCTGCGTTGCCATTTTACCTGCAACCTCACTCATTGGTGTTAAAAGTGGTAAAGAACCATTTGCTAATTGTACAGTTTCATAAGCAATACCTACAACTTTTTTATTTAAAAGTGCCTGTGTTAATTCAAGCTCTGGCGCTAAATGTAAATACGTAAATAAGATTTGACCTTCATAGAAATAATCGTATTCTGATGCTACAGGTTCCTTTACTTTCATGATCATTTCTTGAGCCCATGCTTCTTTTGCCGACTCAACGATATGAGCACCTGCTGCCAGGTAGTCTGCATCTGTAAAACTTGAGCCCAAACCTGCTCCAGTTTCAATGTACACTTCATGCCCTGCATGTGTTAATGTTACAACTCCTGCTGGTGTCATAGCTACACGATTTTCATTGTTTTTAATCTCTTTTGGAATACCAATCTTCATATTTCCTATCCCCTTCCATTACCTAAAAAATAAGCATCAGTTTGTTACATACACTTCGATGTGATTGATGCACCCCTTGCAATTCCATATTACCAAACAAATATAAAAAATGCTTTAATTAAAGTGATTATAGAAAAAATTTATATTATTCCTACAATACCAAATATTCAAATTCAGGTGGCAATCTTTGCTCGGCGATGAAAGTTAATCGTCAGGAGCACTTAAGTTGCCCTTCTCACTTGATGGCACTCCTAGAAAATATATAACGAAATCAAGTGTATTGATTAACCATTTTTATCCATCCGAATTAATACGCCTGTAACAAAATATTATTCTGCCAGTAATACTTAATTTGAATCTTTAATGAATGCGCATCGTTCAAAGGAAATTGAAATCACTGTAAATGCCTTCACTTTTTCACATTTTTTCTTCCGGAAAGTATTTCCTTTAGAAAATCATTTGGTATAATCAAAATATACAAATCAGGGAGGTAATTCAAATGGCTAATCATTATAAAAGCATTGTAGTTGCAGTAGACGGTTCTAAGGAAGCTGAATACGCATTCCGTAAATCAATCGACGTTGCAAAACGTAACGAAGGTGCTGTCTTAAACCTAGTGAATGTTATTGACACACGTTCATTCGCTGCAATCGAAGCATATGACCGTTCAATTGCTGAACGTGCTCAAGCATTCTCTGAAGAATTATTAAATGGTTACAAAAAACAAGCTGAGGATGAAGGCATTGCAAACGTTAACCTTGTAATTGAATACGGCTCACCAAAAAATATTATTACAAAAGAGCTTTCTAAAATTGTAGACGCAGACTTAATCATTTGTGGTGCAACTGGTCTAAATGCAGTAGAACGCTTCCTAATCGGTTCCGTATCTGAAGCAATTGTACGCTCAGCTAAATGTGATGTACTTGTTATCCGTACACCTGAAAATTAATATGCAGTACATAAAAAGGTATCCTATTTTGGATACCTTTTTTACTTATTTACCTTCTTGCCACATTTTCACTTTTTCAAAGAACATAGCAAGAGCTTGTTTATTTTGCATATTTGGTACTTTTGCTAACAATACCTCTTTAGGCGCTTTGAAATCCGCACCTTGTTTTTGCAAAATCACAATACTTTTTTCAAGTGCTTTATTGGCGAACATTGTATCTGGTAATTGAATAATTGCCTGAATCCAAGCATGCTTTTGAATGTATTTATGCAGTTGTTTCGACTGCTCAGACTCAAAGAGATGGGTTGGTGCAAGGAAAAATAAGTAGCCTCCATCCTTTGTATAGTTAATGGACTGCTCAATAAATAAGTGATGTGCATAACTCATTCCTTCTGAAGGGCATAATTCATAATCTATTGCGACATCTTCATTCGGATAATAGCCAACTGGTAAATCACAAACAATTGCATCGACAGGATTTACTAATAGATCTTGTAAAGCATCTTGGCGATATAATGAAACTGGTTGCTCTGTTAAATCAGCGGTAGCAGCAGCTAAACGAATAAGTAGCTCATCAACCTCTACACCCGTTGCTTCTATTTTTTCATCTAATAAATTCATAACTGTTAGTAGTAAATTTCCTGTACCTACTGCTGGATCTAAAATAGAAATTTTTTCTGTTTCTAGACGATTCGCAAATATTTGCTCAACAAAATAACCAACTAATAACCCAAGAGTATCCGGTGTCATTTGGTGATTCGGTTGAGAGCCTTTTCGCATCCCTTTTAAAACAGCAATTTGAATCGCTTTACGCACATCTTCCTTTGTTGCACCATCTTGTGAAAAATCAACTTCCCCATCTAGCCATGCCTCTAAGCCATCTAAAATACCCTCAAGTAATGTAGTATTATGTTCTTTTTCTAACTTTTCAGCATGTTCATTTAGCATACCAAATAATTTTTCGATATTTTCCATACATAACTTCCTTTCAAGCAGAAAAGAGCCGTGACAAAAACTTGTCACAGCCCCTTTGTCTAGTAATATCTTAGCCTAAAATCAATAAATTATGCTAGTGCTTTTACAGCTGCAATTGCCGCTTCATAGTTTGGATGGTTTGTTGCCTCAGAAACATATTCCACATATGCCACTTTGTCATTTGCATCCACAACAAATACTGCACGTGTTAGAAGACGTAACTCTTGGATGTAGACACCGTATGCTTCACCAAATGACAGATCGCGGTGATCTGAAACTGTTTGAACAGCGTCAATGCCAGCTGCACCACACCAACGTTTTTGAGCAAACGGAAGGTCAACAGATACTGTATAGATCGCTACATTATCACCTAAGCTTGCTGCTTCTTCATTAAAACGACGTGTTTGCGCATCACATACACCAGTATCTAATGATGGTACTACACTAATTAAACGAATTTTCCCCTCTGAATCTTTTAAAGTGACAGGTGATAGATCATTCGCTAATACAGTGAAATTTGGTGCTTGGTCTCCAACCTTTACTTCATTACCTACAAGTGTTACTGGACCATTTTTAAATGTTACTTGTGCCATATAAACGCCTCCTAATCTTCATATGTACATAATATTACTAAATGAAGGGAATTAAATGCAACTGAGACAGCTTATCAAAAAATTAATGGTTATCAATTAGACCTCCAAGGAGTCGCCCAGTCGGAACGAAGATCAACTAATATACAGGTCTTATATTTTAAAAAATGTCACTCCGCTACTTTTAGTGATGAGCCAAAAACAAAGAGCTGTCTCAAGTAATAAGACAGCTCTAGCCACTATTCTTCGTTTTTTTCCTCTAGCTTTTCAGGTTCTGGTTTTTCCTCTAGAGGTACGGATTCAGTCTTTTCCTCTTTGATTGGCAAAGATGGTTGCACAACACTTTTTTCAATATAGACTTTTTCATGAACAACTGTTGTGTCTGCAAAATAATCATGTAGACCTTGATTGTTCGGTAAAATGACTATAAGAATATATAGGGGCATAAAAATGTTGTTGATGATGCGCCCTATCCAATCACGGAATAACACATCTGACCAAGTCAGCTTCTCATGTTTTAACGAAATAACACGTAATCCAAATATCATTTTCCCTAAGGTTTGCCCAAAAAATTTCGTCATTAATACGAAATAGCTGTAATAAAAAATAGCGGATATAATCGAAATTGGTGCATACCACATTGTTTCGGATAATGACCAATCCATTATATAAAAAATCGGGTTAACAAGAATTCCGATTACCGCTGTAATAATGAATCCATCCAATAAAAATGCCCAAAAACGTATCCAAAAGCCTGCCGTTTTTAATGCATAATTTTCATTCGTAATTGGCTTATCAATTAGGAGGGCATTCTCCATAGAGGGTGAACCTTGCATAACAATTTCATGGTTTGTCATTGTACTCCCTCCTTAGTATTCGCCATATAAGTACATCATTTTTGGTGCTTTATATTCCGTCATAATTTTCATCAACATTTTTTCTTCTGCTGATGGACCAAACATTGATCCAATCTTCATACCGACATACGATTGTAAACCACCCACATCATATGAATACTCAAATAATTGTGCATCCTCTAAACCAAAGTCTTCACGTAATGCCGCAACCGTTGCTTCCTCATCACCAATGTCATCAATTAAGCCTGCTTCAAGAGCCTTCGTACCGCTAAGAATTCGACCATCGGCAACTTTTTTCACATCGGCTTCAGACATATTACGCCCTTCTTCAACAATATCAACAAATTCCTCATATGATTCATTAATCATATCTTGCATCATAGCACGTTCTTCCGGTGTCACTTCACGCATTGGACTAAGCATATCCTTATGTGCACCAGATTTAAATGTTTCATATTTAAAACCAACTTTTTCAGCTAGTTTTTGATAATTAATGGATTGCATAATGACACCAATCGAACCTGTAATTGTATCACGTTGTGCAAATATTTTATCTGCAGGTGCTGAAATGTAATAACCACCTGATGCTGCCATCGAATCCATAGAAACATATATTGGAATTTGTCGCTCCTCTTTAATTTTTAAGAGCTTTTTATAAATTTCTGCTGATTCCTTTACACCGCCACCTGGTGTATTAACACTTAAGACTATGCCTTGAACAGTATCATCATATAAAATATTATCTAATTGGTCTAAGAAAAATTGATGATCATACGCAACTGGTTGCCATAATGTACTTGAGCCAACATCTTGAATCGTACCATCAACCTTTAAGTATGCAATACGTTTATCCATATTGCCGTCTTCTTTAATCTCTTCCATTACCGCTAAATTATCCCCAGCTACCATGCTATCAAAATTACCAAAGAAATCCGATTTAAAAATTGCAAATACGGTGTTAATCCCCAATGAAAATACTAATAAGACACCTGCAATTATTAAAGCAGCCCACCTTTTAACATTCATAAATTTCCGCCTCCTCATCACGTTATACGATTGACATTCTAATTTGTTTCATTTTTCTGCAACAATAGGCGAATGTTTTAACCTATTCAACCTATATTACATTACCTAAAATCATGAAAAAAATCAAAGTTCATAAAAAAAGTACGAACTTTGATTTTCTTCAACATAATTCCCCAGGAAATTATTACTGACTAATTTATTGATTTTTTTCTTGTTCACGCAATTCGACACGACGAATTTTGCCTGATGAAGTCTTTGGTAGCTCAGTTACAAATTCTATCGCACGAGGATATTTATAAGGTGCTGTTAAAGTCTTTACATGATTTTGTAGTTTTTTAATCAGTGCTGCATTACCAATTTCTCCATCACGGAGCACTACAAATGCTTTTACAATATTTCCACGAACTTCATCTGGACTCGCAACAACAGCAGTTTCTTTAACTGCTGGATGCTTCAATAATGCATCTTCTACTTCAAATGGGCCTATCGTATAGCCAGAAGATATTATGACATCATCTCCACGTCCTTCAAACCAAAAATAACCATCTTCATCTTTATATGCACGATCTCCGGTAATATACCAATCGCCTCTAAATTGTAGATTTGTACGTTCTGGATCATGTAAATATTTTTTAAATAACGCAGGTGTTTCACGATGTACAGCAATGTCTCCAACTTCTCCAATTGCAACTGCCTTTCCGAAATCATCGATAATTTCAACAGTATTCCCCGGAGTAGGTTTACCCATCGAGCCAATTTTAGCTTTCGTCCCTACCATTGTACCAACAAGTAATGTATTTTCTGTTTGTCCATAGCCATCTCGTACTTGTAAATTCAAAACCTCCGAAAATACTTTTATCACTTCGCTATTTAATGGTTCACCCGCTGACACAGCCTGACGGACTGTACTTAAATTGAAATCTTGTAAACTTTCAAGTGCTGCCATAAATCGATATTCGGTTGGTGTACAGCACAGAATATTAATCTTGAATTTTTCAAGGAGTGTAAGGTATGTTGTCGCATCAAAGTGACCTTTGTAGACAAATGCTGTTGCACCACTTCCTAATGTAGCGAGAAACGGACTCCAAATCCATTTTTGCCAGCCTGGAGCTGCTGTAGCCCAAACAATGTCACCTTCTTGAACACCTAACCAATTCGGTGCAGTTGTTCGTAAGTGCGCATAACCCCAGCTATGTGTATGTACCGCTGCCTTTGGATTTCCTGTTGTACCACTCGTATAAGCTAAAAATGCAATGTCAGTACTTTTAGTAGGTGTGGAGCTTATGTAGGTTGTTGGTTGGCTTTGCATTTTTTCAAACAATGGCTGCCAAGATTCATGTGCATGACCAATGACAAATTGCTGTATGCCTTGCGAATTTTTAACAGCATCAAATTGCTCAATATAAGGTTCAAATACAACAACGCCTTTTGCATTTGCGTGATTGATGCGATATTCAATATCCTTAGTTCTCAACATTTCTGAACTTGGTATAATCGTTAACCCAGCCTTCAAGGCTCCAAGATAAACGATATACGCTTCAACTGATCTTGGCACCATGACTAAAATAACATCACCTTTTGTTAGACCATGTGATGTAAATACATGAGCTGCCTGATTAGCCTTTTCAAGTAAACTAGCATATGTAATGTACTGAATTTCTTCGTTTTCGTTATAAACTATTAATGCGCATTTTGTAGAATCCTGTGCATATTTTTCGATTTCCTCTGAAATGTTATACCACTCTGGTGCGATTAAATCTTGTCGTTTCATGGCAAATGCCCCCTTTTGCTATGCTCATTATAAAGCTCAAATTTCATCATTTTCAATGAAAGGCACTCTAATTTGTTAAAGTCATGACAACTATCATGCTCTGCTATATGGCATCAGTCACGTCTTCGTTCAAAAAACTCTCTATTGAATACTAAAGATAAATATGGTACATTTTGGTCAACTAAAAGCATAATTGCGGGGGGACTCATTTAGAGTTGAGAAGGTAAAACCTGACCCTTTGAACCTGTTAGTTAATACTGACGTAGGGAGCAATTCACATCTAATTACTGATGAAAGGCTCTTTTGCGTGTTTTTTCTGCACGAAAAAGAGCCTTTTTTGCACGCTTACGTCCATCCAATAAGGAGGACATAAATTGATATTTCATACGATCCGTAAACGAAATCCACTTATTCATTGCATTACTAATTATGTTGTAGCTAATTTCCAAGCAAATGGCTTATTAGCAATAGGTGCTTCTCCAGTAATGGCCGATAACAGTCATGAGGTTGAAGAAATGGTCGCTATTGCCTCAGGCTTATTGATAAATATCGGTACCCTAAATAATCAGATGAAAGAATCCATGCTACTCGCAGGAAAAAAAGCTAATGCTCTGGGCATTCCCGTTGTTTTAGATCCTGTTGCTGCAGGTGCAACAACTTACCGTAAACAGACCGTACAACAATTATTGAAGGAAATAAAATTTGCAGCGATTCGTTGTAATATTGGAGAGCTCGCGGCGATTGCCAATGTAGACTGGCAACAAAAAGGCGTAGATAGTGGTACTGGTTCAATTTCTTTAGAAGTTGAGGCAAAGCAAATAGCTCAACTCTACAATTGTATTGTTATTGTGACCGGTGAAAAGGATTTTATAACTGATGGCGAACATCAGCAATGGATTACAGGTGGAAATTCTCATATGACAGAAGTCACTGGAACAGGTTGCTTATTAAGTGCAATTTGTTGCGCTGCCTACTCCGCAGGGAATGAACCATATAACCAATTAGTCGATGCATTAGCGCTTTATAAAAAAGTGGCAGAACAAGCTTCTTCTTCCACAGATTACATTGGCGATTTTCAAATTACAGTATTGAATGAACTACATCGCCTTTCCAAGGATGGTGAAAAATAATGCATATTGTAACGACAATTGCTGGTTCAGATAGTGGTGGCGGCGCAGGCATACAGGCTGATTTAAAAACATTTCAGGAATTAAAGATCTTTGGGACATCTGTTATTACAGCTTTGACTGCCCAGAACACACTTGGTGTATCCGATGTCTTACCAATTGAAGTTAGCTTTGTTGAAAAACAACTTAAAGCACTAATCGAGGATTTTTCAATTAGTGCTGTTAAAACAGGAATGCTATTTTCCTCAGAAATCATTCAATCAATCGCACGTATTCTAGCCGAAGTAAATATTCCACTAATTGTTGATCCTGTTATGATTGCAAAAGGTGGCGAAAGCTTATTACAGCAAGAAGCAATTGTTGCATTATGTAGGTATTTACTTCCTTTAGCAACAATCGTTACACCAAACATACCTGAAGCTGAAACACTTACTGGGAGAAAAATCAAAACGTTTGCAGATATTCAAGACGTGGCACACACCCTATTACAAATGGGTGTACAATGTGTCATCATTAAAGGTGGTCATTTAACAGATAATGATTATGCAATTGATTATGTATTTTTTGAAGATGGACAATCATTTTCCATGCAGTCCTCGCGTATTGCAACAAAAAACACACATGGAACAGGCTGTACGTTCTCTGCCGCACTCACTGCTTTTATTGGACGAGGATTTTCTATAAAAGAAGCGATTGTGGAAGCCAAAAAATATATTCAATTAGCCATAACTTATGATTTATCGATTGGCAATGGTCATGGTCCAACAAATCATTTTGCTTATCAAAAATATAAGGAGTCGTGTGAGGTGATCATTCATGAAACGTGATAATTTACAGCTATATTTTATTATGGGGACAAGTAATGTTTTAATTCAAAAGCCATTAAACGTTCTAGAGAAGGCTTTACAATCGGGAATTACCATGTTTCAATTTCGTGAAAAAGGACCAAATACACTCACTGGGCAAGCCTATGAAAATTTTGCGCAAGAATGTCAAAAGCTCTGTCAACAGTATAATGTTCCGTTTATTGTTAATGATGATGTAGAGCTTGCTGTGAAACTTGGTGCAGATGGTGTTCATATTGGACAAGAAGATTTGCCTGTGTCGATGGTACGCGAAAAAATTGGCAGCATGATTTTAGGCGTTTCTGTTCATTCACAAGCTGAATTACAAACTGCTCTACAATACGGTGCGGATTATGTAGGAATTGGTCCTATTTTTGCAACCTCTTCTAAAAAGGACGCCAAGCCACCTAGTGGGACTAAATTTTTACAGCAAGTTCGCATACAATACCCCGAACTCCCCATTGTTGCAATAGGAGGACTAAATTGCTCGAACGCCCATACAGTATTTAAAGCTGGTGCAGATGGAATTGCTGTTATTTCTGCAATTTGTGAAAGTGAAGATATTTCAAATACAATCTCTACACTTAAATCATTTTCTATATTGGATAAAAAAATCAAAATCTAAACAAACTAAAACCAGTGCCTTTTACGGTCACTGGTTTTAAGTTTAATAAATGCTGTTTAAGCAATTATTGGTTGTTGTTTGGCATACCTTTTAATTGAGATTCTGCCATTTGTACAAGACGTTTAGTGATTTCACCGCCAACGGAACCGTTAGCACGAGCTGAAGCGTCAGCCCCTAATTGAACACCAAATTCTTGTGCAATTTCGTATTTCATTTGATCTAGTGCTTGTTGTACACCAGGTACTGCAAGCTTGTTTGAACTGCGGTTGTTGTTTGAAGTCATGTCTCTCACCTCCTTGTGAATATAGAATGTGCGATATTAGATTTTTAATACGAAAATTTTATAGGTAAATTGTACCTCAGAAGGAAACCAACTAAAAAAGCCGACTCAAAATGCACTTTTGAGTCGGCTCGCAAATTTCTTCTATAGAAGATCTGCAAATTTATCTGCTTCTTGCTCTTTTTTCGGGAAAATATAGACCTCACGATTTTTCACTGCTCGTTCAATTAGTTCATCAAAATCCGAGAAGCTTTCATAATGCTCAACCTTTTCAAGCTTTGGTTTTGTTTTTGGACTTGCAGGAGTAAAAATTGTACAGCAATCTTCAAATGGCTGGATAGACGTTTCGTATGTGCCAATTTTCTCTGCAATATCGATAATTTCTAATTTATCAGATGAGATTAAAGGGCGTAAAATTGGTGTGTTGGTTACGGCATTAATAGCTGTTAGGCTTTCAAGAGTTTGACTTGCTACTTGACCAAGACTTTCACCTGTAACAATTGCTAGTGCACCAATTTCTTCACGTACTTTGTCTGCAACTTTTAACATCATACGGCGAGTTGTTGTCATCGATACATTAGAAGGTACTTTTTCTTTAATAAGAACTTGAATTTCAGTGAAAGGAATGACATGTAAACGTATACTAGCTCCAAATTTCGTTAATTCATTAGCAAGCACCTTTACTTTTTCCAATGAATTTTGGCTTGTATACGGTGGGCTAAAGAAGTGAATCGCCTCTAAGCGCACTCCTCGTTTCATCATTAAATAACCAGCGACAGGACTATCTATACCACCAGAAAGCATTAATAGAGATTTTCCGTTTGAACCTACTGGCATTCCACCTGCACCCGGAATAACTTGTGCCATCATATATGTTGCATCATGGCGAACTTCTACTCGAAGCTCGATATCGGGTTGCTTCACTTTTACTGATAAATTTTTAAACTGCGGTAAAACATAACCACCAATTTCACGTTGAATGGCATGAGATTCTAAAGGAAATGTTTTATCTGTACGCTTTACTTCTACTTTAAAAGTAAGTTGTTCATTTTTAAATGTATCCATAATTGTTATCGCAAGCTTTTTCATTGCTTCAATATCTTTTTCACATGCAGCAACTGGACTAAATGATTGAATGCCAAAAATTTTGGGTAATCCTTTTACTAGAACGTCCATTTGTTCTTCATTTTGAATGGCAATAAACATACGATCACGCTCTGTACGAATGTGTAAGTGTCCTAAATCTGCAAATGCATGACGAATATTCTCACGTAAACGGCGAATAAAGTCCATTTTATTGCGTCCTTTTGTAGAAAGCTCGCCATATCGAATTAAAATTTCTTTCCAAATCATTATATTTGTTCTCCTTTAAATTCCTTCATTACTTCTTCTAAAATTTGTTTAAACTTCACTATATCTTCATCTGTTACATATGCACCAAAGCTTATACGAATGACACCCTTTTTAAAATGTTCATCAAGATTTAGCGCTTCAACAACATGACTTGTTTTTGTTTGCTTTGATGAACAAGCACTGGATGTCGATACAATAACATGTCGTTTTTGCATTGCATTAATGATGACTTCACCTTTTAAATCGCGAATACTAAAAGATAAAATATGTGGAGCTCCCTGTGGTGTCGATAAAATATGCACTGCTTCCTCATATCCATGTAATTGCGTGCAAATTTCTTCATACCATTGACGGTATTTTTTCGCTCGGTCATTCATCGTCTCTACTGCTACTCGGGCCGCTTTAGATAGTGCGACAGCCTGCGGGACAGCTACAGTTCCACTACGCAAACCAAACTCCTGCCCTCCGCCAAGTGCATAAGGTTGCCATTTCATTTTTTTGCGGAATGCTAATACGCCTGAACCTTTAAAGCCATGAATTTTGTGGCCAGAAATTGAAATACAGTCTGGTCCCTCGTCATCGTTAAATGATATCGGTAATTTTCCAAAGCTTTGTACGGCATCAACGTGAAAAGCTGCTCGACTCGACTCATGGATAATTTTTGCAGCTTCAACAATTGGTTGAATAGCCCCCATTTCATTATTTACATGCATCATACTTACTAAAACGGTATCCTTACGCACTTTTGCGCGAAGCTCCTCTAAAGAAATAACGCCATTTTCATCTACTTGCAAATAGTCTACGTCAAAGCCCTCTTGTTCAAGCTGCTTAACAGATTCTAGCACAGATGGATGTTCAATTTCAGTTGTTAAAATATGATGTCCTTTATGTGTATTGCTACGTGCTAAACCTAATATAGCTGCGTTATTGGATTCAGTTCCACCTGATGTAAATAGCACATTTTTTGCTTCTGTATGCAAAATATCTGCTACTTGCTCACGTGCACGCATTAATAATTCGTTGGATTCAACACCCATTGCATGAATGGAAGCAGGATTGGCATAATACTGCTCATTCACTACCATAAATGCTTGCATAACCTCTTTTAAAGGTTTTGTTGTTGCACTATTGTCTAAATAGATTGTATTAACTTCCATTAATATTCACACACTTTCAAAACGTTGATTTAACGGTATTTATCATAACGCAAACTTGACCGATTGACCACTAACTTTAACCATTATTCTAATTTAGTCACTCATTTGTGCGCTTTTTATTGCAAAAAAACACCCTTTATAGAGTGGGATCTAAAGACTTGCTATGAACGTTTCTAGCTAAAAATTAAGCAGCAAAAAAAATTTGATTTTTGCATTGTTAGGCTCATCATCATAACGTGTAGTTGATTTCCGTTCCGACTGGGCGCTTTGCCGCTGACGCTTCGCTTTCGCGCAGATAAAACATTTGTTGCTGCCGCTTCGCTTTCGCACAGAGCAAAGCTTCCTGGGGGCGTTCGATGAGCCGCTTCGCTTCGCTGCAGGGTCTCGGGCCAACAGATGTTTTTTGCGCGAAAGCGTAGTGCTAACGTAGCGGCAGCAGAGGGTTTTGTTTGTGCGAAAGCGCAGCGACAGCAACAGCACCGATGTTGGTCACGAAGGCGTTATCACAGGATGTGATGCTCTTAGTCTTCGTTCCTCTATCGCTAATCCCCGAGGAGTCGCCCAGTCTCCACTCCAATCAACTTATACACATAGCATACGTATTTTTAAATGTCATCCTCCGCTTTTAGTAAAAGCCAACGCTGCTATATTTAGCTATATTGAAGCTATTTCACACTAGTAGTTCAAGAAAAACAAGCGTTCCCACAAATTTTTCTTAATTGACTAGCTTCATATTTCCAATTTAAAATATTAATAGCATAAATTTCATTCATTTCCCGAATAAAAAATCGCATTTTTTAACACCTCTTTTTTAGCGTTCTACAATGTTGGGTAAAGGCACCTTGTGAATCTTTCTAAACATTCCGGTGACTGACTGCTAGCCCGTTTTTTCGCATTATAGACATTTTCATATTGAAAAAAATGCACTTCCATAACAAAACTGTCTAAAAAGCATTAACTCTACTTTTTAGACAGCCGATGGAATTTCTTTTTAGTTGCTTCTTCTTACCTATTATGACATTGATTTTTCAGATACAAGTGATTGAATTCTTTTTAAAGCGCCAGGCTCCATCTCCTCAACTGCCGTTCCAGCCTCTTCTAGTGCCTTGGAATAACGGAATTGATGGAAAGCTTTTTCGGCTTCTTTTAAACGCGCATGCAATTTTGCATTTGTAGCACGATGACGATTACCATACTGAATAATACGTTCTATCAGCATTACATTTTCTATCAATTCATGTGCTTTTGTCTTTACGTCCTCCACACAAAGTGTTGCAGCATTTAAATTATTATGAACCGTTCCCATGTTAAGAGGTACCTCTTGCAAGCTTTGCATAACTACATAAATGTGCTCTG
Organism: Lysinibacillus sp. TE18511; assembly: GCF_054062295.1. Classification (NCBI taxonomy): domain Bacteria; kingdom Bacillati; phylum Bacillota; class Bacilli; order Caryophanales; family Bacillaceae; genus Lysinibacillus; species Lysinibacillus sp. TE18511. The sequence continues at coordinate 62,027 of NZ_JBSSFD010000006.1, read as the reverse complement.
CTGCCTCATCTAGACGTGCATCCATCTCCTCAGGGATCCCCGGAATATTAGCCTTATTCAATAACCTGTCTGTTTCTTGTAATATTTTCTTTAAACTTTCTACTTGCGCGCGAGCCTTGTTTTCATCAATTCGTAGCTTCTTCATCGTATTCGATAAATGTCCCTGCTCCTCATGAATACGTTCAAGCTCATCATTAATTTCAATCAATTCTTCCTGCAAACTTGAGGATGCAGATTTTTCTTCTTTAACACGCATCGCCAATAAATCATAGCGACGTTGTAAAGCCTCTAATTGCTTTAATGCAGCTTTTGGAATTTCTGCATCTTTTTCATTTAGATGATAGCTTTGCTGCACAAAGGTTGCTTCATCACTTACTAATCTTGTTGAGCTGATAACATTAGTAATCGAGCTTAATAAACGATCACAATTTTGGTCCACGTAATTTTTAGCAATAACCTCTTTTTCAAGCAGGTCGTAATATTGATCAATCTCTTCATTTATTTCAGCAACACGTGGCTTCACAGCTATTAAGTTAAGCTCTGCTAATTCATTTTTTAATGTTGAAAATTCCTCGTCAAATTTATCCAGCGCCTTAGTTAGTTCTAAATGCTGTAAATAATAGGATTGCTCCTCCATTTCACGCTGACCACTGCGTAATTCCTGTACAGCTCCTGGTAGCTTTACTTGCAATTCAGTCAAAATTGTTGGTACATCATTAATGTATTCAAATGTCTGTTGTGATTCTTGATTTAAGCTAATAACAATTTCTCGCGCCTGCAAATAGTTCCCTTCGCTAGTGAGCACATCAAATTCTTCAAACTTTTGAACGAACGTCTCTAACTTTTTCTCTAGCGCTGGTAATGCGATGCCGAACGAATGTTGGTGCGCTAACAATGTTTTACGTGCAGAGCGATAATATTCTTTTAATTGTTCAATTTCAATACGATTTTTTTCTTCGCTGCCAATTAATTCATTTAGTTCTTCTAAGATTTTATCTTTATCTTGTTCACATTTTTCAATGTAATCTTCTATCTCACGTTCAATTAATGTTGCTTTATTAAAACGAAGTCTATTGATTTGATCCTCTGCATCAAATAAAAGCGAATCAATTTTTGTCATATGTACATCGATGACTTCATCCCAACTATTGCGCCATCGTTCAAACATCTCTTCTGTTTCACCGTTCATGTTTAAAGATTTAACTTTCGAAATTTCTTCATTTATGGGATTGTTTTGTATTTGTGATTTTTCATTTTCAAGTTCAGCAATAATTATTGTATGTTTTCGTCGCATCATAAATCCTACTATCGCTAAAATTAATAGTAGGATAACCGGAATGATGATATACTCCATCGTAAGCCCCCTATTCTAAAATCAATATCGCCTTGGCGTAATTGCGTCCAGATTTTGAATTGTGTTTGCACAATTCATTCCTTTCAAAATCCGTGACATCCGCCGGAGGCTTTATCTTCATCCAGTAGGTGTTTGGACACCACTAAAAAGAAACCTCATTTGCATTCATCTCATCACCTTGAGAGGTGGAAGTCTTCTGCTGAATGAAGATAAACGAATTGGCTAGTTGTATTTATTATATACTATGTTTTCGCCTTTTGTACTAAAATTTGAGTGTTTTTGTGTATTTATGCCTTTTCAAAATGACAATTACTTAAATTTTGAACAACTGGCGTACTAAAAATCGTTATTATCCAAAAACTAAAGGAGTGGTAACTTTATGAAACGTGACGGCCATATTCATACCCCATATTGTCCACATGGTACTTCGGATTCGTTTAAACAATATATTGAAAAAGCAATCGCTCATAACTTTACACATATTACCTTCACAGAACATGCTCCATTACCATCGAGTTTTGTAGACCCTACACCAGAGCAAGATAGTGGTATGAACCCAGAATTTTTAATGCCTTATTTTGAAGATTTGCAGAGCCTTCAAAAGGAGTACGCACAAGACATTCGCATTGAAATTGGTTTAGAGATTGACTATATTCAAGGTTTTGAACAAGAAACTCGTCAATTTCTAGACACATTTGGACACTTTTTAGATGACTCTATTTTATCGGTCCATTTCTTACAATGGCAAAACACCTTTGAATGTATAGATTTTTCTCCAGAAAATTTTATAACTTTTTCAAAAAAAGTGGGTTCTATTAAACAGGTGTATGATTTATATTATGATACTGTCCTACAATCAATTAAAGCAGATTTAGGACAATACAAACCTAAGCGCATTGGGCATCCTTCACTTATTCACAAATTTCAATTAGCACATATGGTGAAAATTGATGACTCTACGCGGATTCGAGAAGTTTTAGATTTAATGAAGGAAGAAGGCTATGAGCTAGACTTAAATAGCGCTGGTTTAAGTAAAACATATTGTCAGGAACCTTATCCACCATTTTCCTTTATCGATTATAGTAAATCTATTGGGCTACCAATTGTTTTTGGTTCAGATGCTCATAGTGTGACTGATTTACATCAACACTATCAAGTTATATATCCAAAATAAATAACTTTCAAACGAGGTGCTTTATGTTTACACAAATTAATTATGAAGGATCAGTTGTAGAGCAATATGATACATTAGCAAAACAATTAGATGCACTACTGACAGGAGAAAGCGATCGTATTGCTAATTTCAGTAACGCTTCTGCATTACTAAATCAATTTCTAACAAACATTAACTGGGTTGGTTTTTATGTATTGCAGGGAGAAGAACTCGTATTAGGCCCATTCCAAGGCTTACCTGCCTGCGTTAGAATACCAATCGGACGCGGTGTTTGTGGCACAGCTGTAGAAAAAGAAGAAACAATGGTCGTCAAAGATGTACATGCCTTTCCAGGGCATATTGCCTGCGACGCCGCTTCCCAATCCGAAATCGTTATTCCCCTGATTAAAGAAGGCGTTGTACTTGGTGTTCTTGACATCGACAGTCCAATCATCAATCGCTTTTCTAAGGAGGATCAAGAGGGGTTAGAGCTATTCGTAAAAACCTTACTCCTGCATTTATAAAAAATGCCCTGAAATGATTTATTGTCATTTCAGGGCATTTCAGCATATAAGAATGGCTTACATTTTATTTCCAAAACATCTTTTTACTTTTTTTACATTATGAATTTGTTTGGCAGAATCGATCATGAATACAAAATCGATTTTTACCACTGTTTTTCGCTTCATATAGAGCTGTATCTGCATATGAAAAAACAGATTGAAACGCTGGACGGTACTGTTCATCCCACGTTATGAGACCAGCTGAAATTGTCACCTGAGGATCCGTTGCATTTGGAATGACTGCAACGATTGCTGTTGTCAATTCAATTGCTTCTTTCTCATCAATATTTGGGACACACACGGACATTTCTTCTCCACCCCAGCGTGCACAAATACCACGATCTCCAATCGTTTCTTTTAACTTTAACGCAATTTGCATAAGAATCTTATCACCAATTTGATGACCATACGTATCATTAATGTATTTAAAATTATCAATATCAATGAGTAGGAACATCCCTGATTGATCTTTTTCAAGCGATTTCTCTACATATTGGTCTAAATAACTTCTAGCATACAATTTTGTCAGATGATCCAAATCTACCATTTCTTGAAGTTGATTTCGTAATATGGAGTTTGCAATGGCTAAAGAAGAATGATGGATTAATGATTGCATTAATTTAAAGCTATCAAATGAAAAGAAATACGGCTCCTTGTGTAACACAATACTAAAACCATTAATTTTTTCTTCCATTAAGATTGGGATTGCCATAATTGAACGATACTCAATTTGATTAGAGGTTAATCGACTGAAGTCAGCAATAAACAGTGGATCATTGGTATGTTCAAAATGTTGTTCAACATGTTTTATATATATTTGACCCTTCTCTGAATTGAATAAAGCTGTACTAGCATCTGTCACTTCAAAGGAGTCATTATGTTTAAAAGCGAAACAAACTTCCATTGGTTGAAGGGATTTCAACTGTTTTTGTAGAAAAAGTAACATTTCATGAATGTCAATCCTCATATTTAAACGATGCGAGGTTTCATTGATGAGTTGTAAGTCACTTACGAGGCGATGCGATTGATGATATAATTTTGCATTTTCGAGTGCGTTTCCAGATGCTTGTGCTAACATACGTACAAAATCCTTTTCAGTCGTTGTAAAAAGATATGATGTAGGTGCACCTACTTGTAAAATGCCATAAATAGCTTGTCTTCCTTTTATTGGAGCGTTTAATAATCGACAATTCAAATCACTTGCAAGCTCTGTCGTCAGTTCTCCTGAGACAAAAGCCTCAATCGTTGCAGGTCTTTCAGATAAGTAATCAAAAAGCTTAATATCGATAGTCGTACGGCGGTCTTGATCATTCGATAGTATAAGCTCCACATTAAACTCTGGGAAATTATCCTTTATATTTTTCAAGACATTTTCTAAAATTAAATCAATATCCATTGTGGAATGAAATAAATCTGTCATATTATACAATTTTCTATATTGATCTTCATTCACTTTTAGTTCTAAATTTTCTCTGATCATCTGAAGAACCTTCGTAAGGGTTTCCACACACTCTTCCCCATAATCTGAAGTCATAAAATCTGTCCAAGCATCTGTCGCCTCTACAAGTAGCACACCAATTGGCGTTTTGCCCTCTGCTTGGAATAGCACCAAATCTGTCATCATCTTATAAGCTTCTTTTTCTTTTAATATATAAGGAATTTTCACCACATTTTGTTGATAAAAACTAGCTTCAATCATTTGCCATGACACAGCATTTAGTTTTGTTTCGATTGTTAAAGCAGCCATCTCTTCAACAGGTATTAAAGAATTACTGTCAAAACTGAGAAAAGCAGCATTTACAATCCCCAAGCGCTTCTTTAGACACTGTTTTAATGAATAAAAATACTCATTAAAACTGGCTTGTGCTTTAGAATTCACCCAAAAGCTCAAAACATCTGATTGTATATATTTTAGCGTTTGTAAATGGTCTGTCATGAAATCACCTTTTCTATATAACATCCAATAAATTACTATTAACTTACAGTACATTATACATAATTTGTGTCATTTTGACTATGTTATTCTATTTTACTTTTATATTTTACATTTTCACTGCATCATTGAACTATATCGGAGTTGCATGAACTGTATATAGAGGAAATTCTTACTACATATCTTTTTTGAAAATAGTTAGTGTAATAATTGACGTCTATGTAAGAAGCAGTTACAATGTAGTTTGTGTAAAATAAACGCAGCAGTGGTATAAGCTTATTACTGTATTTTATTCCTCTATTTCATTTAGTATATCTAAACAGATTAGATGGTGTATTGTGTAACCTAACGGCTGCATAGGCGAAAGTACATGAAAATAAAATACGTATAAGAATGGGTACTACTGGTTTTTGTTTTACAACAAAAAAACCAAATTTAAAGGAGGAGACAACAATATGTCTCGTTATACAGGTCCATCTTGGAAATTATCACGTCGTCTTGGTATCTCACTAAGCGGTACAGGTAAAGAAATCGAAAAACGCCCTTACGCACCAGGTCAACACGGTCCAAACCAACGTAAAAAATTATCAGAATACGGTTTACAACTTCAAGAAAAACAAAAACTTCGTCACATGTACGGCATGAACGAACGTCAATTCCGTACTCTATTCGACCGCGCTGGTAAAATGAAAGGTGTTCACGGTGAAAACTTCATGGTTCTTCTTGAAACTCGCCTTGACAACCTAGTTTACCGTTTAGGTTTAGCTCGTACTCGTCGTGGATCTCGTCAATTAGTAAACCACGGCCACATCTTAGTAGATGGCAAACGCGTTGATATTCCTTCATACAGCGTAAAACCAGGTCAAACGATTTCTCTTCGTGAAAAATCTCAAAACCTTGCTGTAGTAACAGAAGCAATCGAAGTAAACAACTTCGTACCTGACTACTTAACATTTGATGCTGACAAAAAAGAAGGTACATTCACTCGCCTTCCAGAGCGTTCTGAATTATCAGCTGAGATCAACGAAGCATTCATCGTAGAGTACTACTCTCGTTAATTTTTTAACGTTAGATTACTTACGGTTCTCAAACCTCGCAACCTTGTTTATACAAGTGTTTGTGGGGTTTTTGCATATAATCAGTCAATCGGAAATTTACGTTTTTATTCGGGGGATTTGGGGGAGCGTCTAGGGGAGCGTTTTTTTCTTTAAATTAATTTATAAAATAACATACGGACAGGTGTACACTAACTCAGATTTATTCAATTTTCTACCACACTTTCAAAAAGATATTCTTCTCTATCTCCTTCTGCCTATAAGACTGAATCCAAAAAAAAATAATATAAATCAACTTTTGTCCCCTTTTGAACATATTTTGATAAAACCTCTTTGGAGAATTAGGATACTGAGTTGATCTTATTGCGATTAATTCACAAACAGGAAAAAAAGAGTGAAAAAAAATCAAGTACAAGTTGAATATAAAACATACGAACACTATTATATCTGAATTTTATCAATTTTCGTTCAATTAATAACAAAACTTGATTTTGAACCATTTATAATTAATGATATGTTTTTAACATACCCAGGAAAAAGTAAAGAAGGATGAAATACCACGCTTAAATTTTTATTAATATTTTAAATTAGGAACTGCTTTCAAGTAGTAAATTACTGTTTCGTAGAAAAAGAGCCGAGTAGCAATTACACGGTTAGGGAGTTTCTTAAAAAAGTTTTTCATATTAGAGTAATCAGAAATCCCAATTCACCGTTATTGAATATTTGTGTATTATCGAAAATGAAAGGGGGAAGAACATGAAAAACATGACAAAAAACATTCTTATTTTTTCTCTAGGTTTTGTGACGTTCTTCATTTTCTCAATCATTTTCAGATTTTTCTTTTAAATCAAAGGGGGTAAAACATGAAAAAGTCACTAAGACTCCTAGTTATGGTCCCCTCTATTATTTTACTAGCAGGATCATCAATTTGCAGGCGGGGTTACTTCTCCAGCTTGCTAACTCATTAGCGTCTGCTATTGAGAGTAGTCCAAGCAAACTAAGAACAGCTTATGATAGAGGGCAACACTGTTACGTGGTATCTGTTTACGCGAACGTTGTTAAACCAAGTTTGTCGAAGATAGCTTATGTATATTACACAAATCAAACACTTAGGTTTGTAGAAAAGTAATTCATTCATATAGTAGTGCCCCCTAAAGTTAAAGTTTTTATTATGCAGCTAATTGGCTGGCATGAGTTCGGTATTTTAATGGACTCATGCCAGCCAGTTTCTGTCTAATATGTTCATTGTCATAGTAGTCGATATACCCCCTTTTCATTTCCAATAATACTCAAATATTCAATAATGGTGGATAGAGTTTTTTTGATTATATTTATCTAAATTACAAAATATTACGATAATACAATTTCAGGAGGGATAACATGAAAAAAATTGCTATTTTAGTACTAATTTGTTCTTTGCTAGGTATTATTATTAGAATTTATGATATCGTGAAATCGGGAAATACAATATTCTCCATTTATAATATTGATTTAATTATTCTTTGTATAATAGTAATCTTTAGTTTGGTGCTCAGTTTAAAACTTGATCCAAAGAAATGAATCCAAATATAGTTTCACAGTACAATAATAAAAAGCCCAGGCTCATAATTAATTGAGTACCTAGGCTTTGATGATCAACAGATTAGTATTTATGTTATCTGTTTTTTATTCAACTTATATGTGATTGATATTTTAAATACTAGTCAATGTCGTTAAACTCACTACGATCATGTATTAAAGATAATCCATCACCGTCCTGCTTAAATTCAAGTTTTGCAAAGGTAATAACTCTATTAAATTCTTTACCGAACCAATAATACGTTTTTGTACCCAAACTGTCGTAAGTAAGGAGACCTTCCCCATCCAAGAATTCCTTAAAAATAAAAACCCTAGAAACCTTATTAGATTAATGGCTCCTAGAATTTTTTCATCGATAATTTTTTATACGATAGCTGATGAACTCGATTTTGATACAATTCCCTCTTCAGCTTTTTTCGTTTAGTTCGCAATATAAGCCCAACTATTAGGTAAAGAATTGTAGTAATAATACCTGCCGTTGGAGAAACAATACATACTTTTCCCTCCCAGTCTCCACTCCAATCAACTTTTAGTGATGAGCCCTGAAAATGCTTAAAAAATAAAAAAGGAACCTTCTGTCTTTACGGTAGTCTAAATAGAAAATATTTCAAATTACAAGGAGGAAATTATGGGGTTTTCTGAACTTACTGTGATGGCCTTAATTTATAGTGGCATGATGATTTTTTTCTTAGTACCTTTTAAAAAGCAGCAAAGCAAGGAATTTAAGCATCCAATTACTTTTAAAGAAAGTCTACTGCATATCACTTTTCATAAAAAAGCTTTACTGACCCTCCTTTTATTAACCTTTTTGTTAATAGCTATTTGGTTCGGTTATGAGCAAGAGATCTATCATTTTAATGCTCACAGTGGTTATCCCCCTATCAATACAGATTCAGAAGCAACTTTCTATATGTGCGCATTAATTGGGTATACAGTCATTCTTTATTTACTTCTCGCATTATGGGTTTCCTTAAACATTTTAAAAAGAAAGATAAATTAATTAAATATTCTAATAATTTATGACGTTTTTTTGTACTTTACAATAGTAATCTCACAATTTATTAACAACTTAATCACTACTTTTATAATAGAAACAATATATCAGTTTTTTACTATTCAGCCCATCGTTAAAATAGAACCGACTCCCAAAAAATATATTTTACTTTTATAAGAAAACAATTTAAAAACGCTTCCATTTAAACAACCCTAGACAATTCAATCTTTCAGCAACCTGAAAAAACAGCTAACTTTTTTGTAAAATAATAACATGAATAAAATTAACAATTTTAATAAAAATACGAGTTGAACTTTTACAAGGAATAGAATAACATGAATTTCGGAAGGTGGTTCGCCATCATTCAAGCAATAACAATTTTGTTAAAGGGGTTGGAAATATGTCAGACGTTCTAAAGCAATTTGTAATGCCAAAAACAAACTTATTTGGACCTGGAGCAATTCAAGAAGTTGGTACACGCTTAAATGATTTAGAAGTGAAAAAGACATTAATCGTAACAGATGAGGGCTTACACAAATTAGGTCTCTCTGAACAAATTGCTAACATCATTACAGCTGCTGGAATTGATGTAGCGATTTTCCCGAAAGCAGAACCAAATCCAACAGATCAGAACATTGAAGATGGAGTTGCAGTATACCATGCTGAAAACTGTGATTCAATCGTATCTCTTGGAGGAGGTAGCGCACACGATGCAGCGAAAGGTATTGGACTTATTGCTTCGAATGGTGGACGCATTCATGATTACGAAGGCGTTGACAAATCTCAAAACCCATTGGTGCCATTAATCGCTATCAACACAACTGCTGGTACTGCAAGTGAAATGACTCGCTTCACAATTATCACGGATACAGCACGTAAAGTGAAGATGGCCATCGTTGACAAACACGTTACACCACTTCTGTCAATTAATGACCCAGAGTTAATGGTTGGCTTACCTCCTGCCCTAACTGCGGCAACTGGTTTAGATGCATTAACACATGCTATCGAATCGTTTGTATCGACAAACGCAACACCGATTACTGATGCATGTGCTGAAAAGGTACTTCAGCTAGTTCCTGAATATTTACCACGTGCCTATGCAAACGGTGCAGATTTAGAAGCACGTGAGCAAATGGTCTACGCACAATTTTTAGCAGGTATGGCATTTAATAATGCATCACTTGGCTATGTACATGCGATTGCTCATCAATTAGGTGGCTTCTATAACCTACCACACGGCGTATGTAATGCTATTTTATTGCCACATGTTTGCCGCTTCAACTTAACAGCACGCACAGAGCGTTTTGCAAGAATTGCTGAATTATTAGGCGAAAGCGTTGAAGGATTAAGTAAACGTGATGCTGCTGAAAAAGCAATTGCAACAATTGAAAATCTCTCTAAAGATTTAAACATTCCATGTGGCTTCCGCGAATTAGGTGCGAAGGATGAGGATATTGAAATCTTAGCGAAAAACGCAATGTTAGATGTATGTGCTGCAACAAACCCACGTAAAGCAACTTTAGAGGAAATTAAACAAATTATTACGAACGCGATGGGCCCTGTAGCGAAGAAAGAAGAGTCACTTGAAGCTGTCGCACTTTCTTAATAAACAATAAAACAAATAGAACGGCATGTCTTTTACAGGCATGCCGTTTTTGTTGAGTCGAAAATGCGTTCGCTCATTGTATGTAACGCCAACACTCGCTATACTTTTCTTAAAAAGAATTGGAGATATGAATATGCGTTTAATCTCAATTTGTCCTAGTAATACTGAGCTCGTTGCTTATCTAGGTTTGACAGATCAGCTTGTTGGTGTCGATGATTTCTCAGATTGGCCATTAGCAGTAAAAGACTTACCACAGCTAGGTCCAGACCTATCCATTAATATGGACGCATTAGAAGCATTACAGCCTGATCTTGTACTCGCATCCTTAAGTGTACCAGGTATGGAAAAAAATATCGAAGCTCTACAAGCAAGAAATATTCCTCACATTGTTTTTAATGCCAATTCATTAGAGGAAATCGCACAAGATCTCCATTCATTGGGTAAAGCCTGTAGAGTTGAAGATCGTGCTAAAATAATTTCTGAGGAATATTTACAATACATTGAACGTCTTCGCTCCGTTGCACAAACGATTCTTAAAAAACCTACGCTCTATTGGGAATGGTGGCCGAACCCTATTTTTACACCAGGTAAAATAAATTGGCTAACTGAAATTAGCGCCATTGCTGGTGGGCAAAATCTGTTTCAAGATGTAGAACTCGCAAGCGTGCAAACTGATTGGGCAGATGTAGTAAGGCGCAATCCAGACTATATTATGATGGCTTGGGTAGGAGTTGCCTTCGAGCGTATTCAACCTGCAATCTTATTAAAACGTCCAAATGCCCAGGAGTTACAGGCAGTTCAAATGAAGCAGCTTCACGTGATGGAGGAATGGCTTTATTGTCGCCCATCACCTCGCCTAATAGAGGGTGCATTGAAGCTTGCCCAAATACTTCACCCAAAAGAATATGGGCACTTAAAGCTTCCTAGTTTTTTAGATAGCTAAAAGAAATGGTCAAGGAAGCTTTTGTTAATATTGTGACACTTTAAATGAGCGTGATTTCCGTTCCAGGCTACTCGTTTTCGCACAGGAACATTGTAGCTGAAGTTTCGTTTTATCACTATAAATTAGAGTGACATGCCAGAAGGTACATGCCATGTGAAATGGTTGATTGGAGTGGAGCGCCCAGTCGGAACGGAAATCAACCCCTCGTTTTGCCAAAGAGCCATACTTTATTTAATAGAACACCCAAAACAAAACATCCCCTCAAATGATTGAAGGGATGTTTCGTTTTGTTGTATGGGTTTGAATTAAACAAACTTCACCATATGGTATTTTTTCTTACCGCGACGTACAATGCTAAACGCATCCTCTAAACGATCCTTAACGTCGATGACATATTCTAATTCAGTGACCTTTTCACCGTTTACGCTAATCGCACCATTCGTTACGTCTTCACGAGCTTGACGTTTTGAAGGTGAAATACCTGCTTCCACAAGTAAATCCACGATGTTTTTATCTTCTTTCGCCATTTCAAAAGAAGGAACATCTTTAAACGCATCCTTCATTTCATCAGCAGAAAGTGCTTTTAAATCACCAGAGAATAATGCAGCCGTAATACGAATTGCTTGATCTAATGCTTCTTGACCATGAATTAAACGAGTCATTTCTTCTGCTAGCGCTTTTTGTGCCTTACGTAAATGTGGTTCCTCTTCTACAGATACTGCTAAAGCTTCTATCTCTTCACGAGAAAGGAATGTAAAGATTTTTAAGTATTTTACAACGTCAGCATCTGCAGCATTAATCCAGAATTGGTAGAACTCGTATGGAGAAGTTTTCTTGCCATCTAACCATACAGCACCACCAGCCGTTTTACCGAATTTTGTACCATCTGCTTTCGTTACTAATGGAATCGTTATACCAAATGCTTTCGTCTCTTCCTCATGCGTTTTACGAATAACTTCTAAACCAGTTGTAATATTCCCCCACTGATCAGAACCACCTACTTGAATGCGACAGTTGTAATGGTTGTATAAATGATTGTAATCAATACCTTGAATTAAAGTGTACGCAAACTCAGTAAATGAAATCCCTGTGTCAAGACGTGATGCAATTGTATCCTTTGCTAGCATGTAGTTCACATTAATTAATTTCCCGTAATCGCGTAAAAACTCAATTGTATTGATATCGCCAATCCAGTCACGGTTGTTAACTAACTGCGCACCATTGCCATCTTCTGCAAAGTCAAAAATACGCTCTAATTGACTACGAATACCTTGAACGTTTTTATCGATTTGCTCAACTGTTTGCAATTGGCGTTCTTCTGAGCGACCAGATGGATCTCCTATCATACCAGTCGCACCTCCTACTAGCAAAATCGGACGATGACCTGCTTTTTGGAATCGACGTAGTGTTAAAAGAGGCACAATATGTCCAATATGCATAGAGTCTGCAGTTGGATCTACACCACAGTATAAAGAAACAGACTGTTCATCTAATAATTTGGTCATACCTTCAGCATCAGTTTGTTGGTATAACAATCCGCGCCATTCTAAGTCTTGTAATAATTCATTCGTCATTTCTATTCCTCCTAATGTGTTTGATGTTTCTTTACGTGTAGAGCCAATCTAAATAAAAAAGTCCCTACACGCAAAATATTGCATGCAGGGACGTTATTCACTAACGCGGTACCACCCGGCTTGAAGATGTCATCCATCTTCCTCTTCATTCAACCGCCTTTATCGCAGGCGCGCACGTCTAAGCTCCAAGCACGTAATTCGTCTCTACATTATGACCAGCTTTCACCAACCGCTGGCTCTCTAAACAGGGAATATAGACACTACTGCAAGCTCTTCATCACTAGAAAACTATAAGCATTATTCTATACGATTCTTTTTTTCATTGTCAATAACTATGTTCGAGCTAAATCAATATGTGCTATAATAAACAAGATTTTAGGAGGTCGATACATTGAAAGAATGGATTGAGAAAATCAATGCAAAGATCGAAGAATTATTAGTACGAAAATGGATGAAGAAATTACGCATTTCCGGAAGTGTTATCTGGAACTTATTTTTACTATTTTTAATCTTTGCATTGGTAGGCACTGTATTTGTCGGTTCAGTTGGTGCTGGCTATTTTGCTTCACTCGTTAAAGAAGAGCCTCTGCGCTCTAAAGAAGAATTGCGAACTCAAATTTTTAACTACGATTCAACTAGTGAGATTTATTTTGCCGACGATATTTATATTGGAAAATTACGTACCGATTTAGAACGTCGTGAAACAACATTAAATAATGTCTCTCCAGATGTAATTAATGCCGTATTAGCGACAGAGGATGAGTATTTCCGTGAACACAACGGAATAGTTCCGAAGGCCGTTATTCGTGGGCTACTTCAAGACGTAACAAACTCTTCTACTCAAACAGGGGGCTCTACGCTAACTCAGCAGCTTATTAAAAACCAAGTATTAACAAATGAAGTATCCTATGAACGGAAAGCAAAAGAACTTTTACTTGCGATGCGTTTAGAGCATTTTATGACAAAGGAAGAAATTTTAGAGGCCTATTTAAACATTATTCCTTATGGTCGTAGCTCTTCAGGTCGAAATATCGCAGGAGTAGAAACTGCTGCTGAAGGTATTTTCGGCGTAAAAGCAAAGGATTTAACGCTTCCTCAAGCGGCGTACATAGCTGGTATTCCTCAAGCACCTTTTGCTTACACACCTTTTACAAATACAGGTGATCTTAAAAGTGACGAAGCTCTTCAACCGGGCATTGATCGTATGAAAACTGTTCTTTATCGTATGAAAGACGCAGGTTATATTAACGAAGCGCAGTATAAACAAGCAATCGCTTATGATATCACTGCCGACTTCCGTTCAGCCGAGATACATGCTGAGGATAGCTACCCATGGCTAACGTATGAGCTCGAAAATCGCGCGAAAGAAATAATTGCTGAAAAACTAGCAAAAGAAGATGGTGTTGATCCAGAACGCTTAAAGAATGAACAAAAATTAAAAGATAGATATATGATCTTAGCAGACCGTGATGTCCGTTCGAAAGGCTATCGTATTTATTCGACAATCGATAAAGATATGTACGATGCGATGCAAAAAGCAGCGGAAAACTTTAAGTATTACGGTCATACGTATACAGCTAAAGAAAAGGACCCTGTAACAGGTGAAGAAGTTGAGGTTCAAATGCCTGTACAGGTTGGTAGTGTTTTAATCGAAAATACTACTGGACGTATTTTAAGCTTCGTCGGTGGTCGTGATTTTGAATTAAAAAGTTATAACTATGCAACACAGGCAAAACGCTCAAATGGCTCAACAATGAAGCCTTTACTCGTATATGCACCTGCAATAGAATACGGTGTAATCGGTGCAGGTAGCCCGTTAGTCGACGTAAAATTCTCTATACCCGGGTGGAGCCCAACAAACTATAATACTAATGATGAACGAGGACTAATCCCTGCACGTGAGGCATTAGCGAGTTCACAAAACTTATCAGCTTCACGTCTATATTATAGTATTCTTAACAGACGTCCTGCCGATTATTTAGTAAAGATGGGAATCACAACCCTAAAGCCTAATGATTTCACAAACCCTTCTGCTAGTCTTGGGGCCATAGAAGATGGTATTACGGTTGAAGAGAACACCAATGCCTACTCAACTTTTGCAAATGGTGGACAATTCATCGACGCTTATATGATTGATAGAATTGAAGACCATGATGGGAATATCATCTATAAACACGAAGTTGAACCTGTACAAGTATTCAGCCCTGAAACATCTTATATCATGACTGATATGATGCGAGATGTGTTATCACAAGGAACGGGTACAGTTGCAAAAAATACACTAAAATTCTCTTCCGACTTCGCTGCTAAAACTGGTACATCACAAAACTATAAAGATGTTTGGTTAGTCGGCTATAACCCGAATGTTTCTCTTGGAGTATGGATGGGTTATGATCAAAATCAATCACTAGATGCATTTAACAATACGTATCAGCAACCTAGTGTGCGTATTAACAAGCTATGGGGAACATTGATGAATTCTGTGTATGATGTAGATCCGCAATTAATTGACCCTAATACTAGCTTTAAGGCACCTAAAAACGTTGTGACTGCATCATTCTGTGGTATTTCTGGTTTAGCGCCTTCTGCAGCATGTGCGAATGCTGGTCTCGTGCACTCTGATTTGTTTAATGCGAAAGTATTTTTACCTTCGCAGCCAGATGATAGCTTAGCTTCTTCTAGTGTAGTTACGATTAAGGGTAACACATATAATGCACTACCTAGTACACCACGAGAATTTGTAAAAGCAGGTGGTGCAGGTATTAATCAGGCATTTATTAAACGGATGCTAGGCCCACTTGGCGGTAATCCGGCTAGCCTATTACCAAAAAATTCGTCATTATCGAATTCAGCGGTATCAGCTGTTAATTTCCCAGCTGACAGTCATGCACCTGGAGCAGTATCCGCTTCAATTAATGGCAATACGTTATCTTGGTCAGGCTCTTCAAATGATGTAGTCGGTTACCGGATCTATAACGTAACAAATGGAGGTAGGACACTTGTCGGATCAGTACTTGAATCATCACAAAGTATGACGGTAGCAAGTGGTCAAGCCTATGCTGTTGTCGCTGTAGATATTACAGGTTTAACTTCACCGCAATCCAATGTCGTTTCTACTGGTGGCAGCGGAAGTGAAAAAAAACCTGAAGAAAAAGACGAACAAGAAAAGCCACCAACAACTCCACCTACTAACGAAAATGATTCGGACATTAATGAAAACGGCTCCGAAAATGGCAATGGTTCCGGTGGTAGTAATGGGGATGGCTCCAATACCGGCAATGGTTCCGGGAATAACGGAAACAACTCGAATAATGGCAGTGGCTCCGGGAACAACGGAAACGGCTCAAACAATGGCAGTGGCTCCGGGAACAACGGAGACGGCTCGAATAGTGGCAGTGGCTCCGGGAACAACGGAGATGGCTCCAATACCGGCAGTGGCTCCGGGAATAACGGGAATGGCTCTAACGGAGGAGACAACGGAAATACAACTCCACCTCCTACCCAATAAAGATAAACAAGCTTACTACAATCAATTTTGAATTGTAGTAAGCTTGTTTTTTTGTCATTATAAAGAGGACTACTAATTTGAAGGGGTGGAAGAAATATGAACATTTTAGTTTTAGGAGGCACTCGCTTTTTTGGTAAAAGGCTTGTTGAACTTTGTATTGAAAATAGGCATAATGTAACTATTTTAACACGTGGTCAAAGTGGAAATCCTTTTGGTACAAAGGTGAAGCAACTAGTTGTTAATCGAGATGATGCTAATGCGTTGTCACAAGCACTATCAGGTACAACATGGGATATTGTCTATGATAATATTTGCTATTCTCCAAATGAGGCTCATCAACTAAGCAAAATTTTAGATGGTAAAACGAAAAAGCTTGTTTTCACCTCTACTCTCTCAACCTATGACATAAACAGCACTGTCAAAACAGAAGAAGATTTTAATCCTTACGATTATGAAATTCGAATGGGTGAGCGTGAAGATTTTTCATATGGTGAAGGTAAACGACAAGCGGAGGCAGTACTTTTCAAAGAGGCTACATTCCCCGTCGTCGCTGTACGTTTCCCAATTGTTATGGGTGAGAACGACTATACACGCCGTTTACATTTTCACGTTGAACGAATTTTACAGGATCAGCCTATTTCATTCCCAAATATTGAAGCAAAGATGAGTTTCATTACCGATGAAGAAGCCGCTGCATTTTTATATTTTGCTGGCATTACACCTATTGAAGGACCTTATAACGCTACAGCAACGGATGCAATTTCGTTACAAGATTTAATGGGGCTTATTGAAGAAGCTAGTGGGAAGCATGCAAAAATTTCACTTGTAGGTGGCGATGAACAGTCGCAATCGCCATATGGAGTTCCAGCAGATTGGTATATGTCAACTGCAAAGGCAGAAGCTGCAGGATTTACATTTAGTCACCTTCACGATTGGCTCCCTGCTCTAGTAAAAACATTAGTAAAAGAGCTGAAATAAAATTTTACTAAATTACCCAATAGTTTGCGGATGGCATTTGTTAAAACGTAAACCATGTAAGTTGATTGGAGTGGAGGCTGGGCGACTCCTTGGGGATCAGCTATAGTGGAACGAAGACTAAGAGCATCACGTCCTGTGATAACGCCTTCGTGACCTACATCGTGTAGGC
This sequence comes from Lysinibacillus sp. TE18511, assembly GCF_054062295.1. NCBI lineage: Bacteria > Bacillati > Bacillota > Bacilli > Caryophanales > Bacillaceae > Lysinibacillus > Lysinibacillus sp. TE18511. The sequence continues at coordinate 44,619 of NZ_JBSSFD010000006.1, read as the reverse complement.
CCAAGCGGCTCATCGGACGCCCCCAGGAAGCTCTGCTCTGTGCGAAAGCGAAGCGTCAGCAACAAATGTTTTATCTGCGCGAAAGCGAAGCGTCAGCGGCAATGTTTTATCTGTGCGAAAGCGAAGCGTCAGCGGCAATGTTTTATCTGTGCGAAAGCGAAGCGTCAGCTACAAATGTTTCATCTGTGCGAAAGCGAAGCGTCAGCAACAATGTTTTATCTGTAGCGAAAGCAAAGCGTCAGCTACAAATGTTTTATCTGCGCGAAAGCGAAGCGTCAGCAACAATGTTTTATCTGTAGCGAAAGCAAAGCGTCAGCTACAAATGTTTTATCTGTGCGAAAGCGAAGCGTCAGCAACAAATGTTTTATCTGTAGCGAAAGCAAAGCGTCAGCTACAAATGTTTTATCTGTGCGAAAGCGAAGCGTCAGCAACAAAGCGCCCAGCCGGAACGGAAATCAACCACACGTTATGGTGATAAGTCTTTTTTGATTAGCTATTAAAAATCTGCTAAACTTCTTGTAAAAGGAAGTCTAGCAGATTCATTTTTTATCGTATTTAATTGTCCGGACACTATAGCAATATCGTTTTTAAAATTGCTATTGCTTCATCGATTTCTTCTTTTGACACGGTTAATGGAGGTAATAGACGAATAACGTTTGGTCCTGCTCCAACTATTAATAAGCCGTTTTCCTCTGCCGCAGCTATATACGAAGCTACCTCAGTATCACCACAGCCAATGCCAAGAAGCAAGCCCTGCCCTTGAACCGTATACGTTGACGGTAAATTCGCTTTCAACTGCTTAACAAAATACGTGGAAAGCTCCTGTACATTTTGTAAAAAGGCCGGTTCAAAGATATGATCAAGCACGGTTTCTGCAACACTCATCGCTAACGGATTACCACCAAATGTTGTCCCATGTGTACCAGGACCAAATGTTTCATATAGCTCAGCTGTTCCAAGCATGCTACCTACAGGGAAACCACCACCTAGTCCCTTCGCCAATGTTACAATATTTGGTTTTAATACAGTGTGCTCATAAGCATATCTTGTTCCTGTTCGGCCAATACCTGTTTGAACCTCATCGACAATCAGTAAAATTCCTTTGTCGTCACAGGCTTTCGCTATGGCTGCTGCGAATTCTGGTGATACACCGTTAACACCGCCCTCACCTTGAATCATTTCCAACATAATGGCTGCGACAGAATCATCAATCGTTGCTTCAAGTGCTGCCACATCATTAAAAGGAAGAATCGTAAATTTTTCAACAAGTGGTCCGAAGCCATTATGTACCTTGCCCTGACCTGTTGCAGACATCGCTCCAAAAGTTCGCCCATGAAAAGATTTTTCAAATGTAATCATATGATTTTTCCCTGTATGCTTACGCGCAAGCTTGATAGCCGCTTCATTCGCTTCCGCACCACTATTACAGAAAAATGCATAAGAAAAATGTGTGTTTGCTACTAATTTTTGCGCAACTTTCTCCTGACCAGGTATATCAAATAAATTAGAAATATGCCAAAGCTTTTCACTTTGATCATGAATAGCCTTCACAATCGCAGGATGGGCATGACCAAGACTCACTACAGCGATTCCACTTGTAAAATCTAAATATTTTTTCCCAGCAGCATCTTCTACTACGGTTCCTTGCCCTTTGACAATTTTGGCACGGCGTTTTCCATAGTTTCCAAATAAAGCACTCATTTTATCATCCCCTACTATAATTTTCCACAGTTAAAACCTTCAACCATCCTCTCTAAACAACTATATTGCTACCGCAAAGCCACTAGAACGGCAACCTTATCTATAATGAGGAATGACTTTTACTGAGTGAATCTAAAATCGTCGTACCTACTAGGGAATCGCCAACAATTTGCACTGATGGAATACCTGCACTTAAGCATTCAAGAGCCCCTTGAACTTTAGGTATCATACCACCATAAATATGACCTTCCTCAATCCATTGATCGATTAAGGAAGACGTCGCTTTCGTTTGATACTCATCATTCACTCGAATGCCACTTACATCCGTAACAAGCAATAAACTATCTGCATCTATAGCTAGTGCTATTTCACTTGCTACTGTATCTCCATTAATGTTTAACGCCTGACCATGTTCATCTGCTCCAACGCAAGCAATTACTGGTACAATACCCGCACTAATTAATGCTTCTAATAAAGATGTATTAACAGCTTTTACTTCACCAACAAAACCGTATACATCTTTGTCTAAATAATCCGCTACAAGTAACTGCCGGTCAAAACCGTTTAAACCAATAGCAGCAATACCCGCCGTTGTTAATTCATGAACAAGAGCTGGATTGACCTTTCCTATTAACGTTGACTGTACAATAGTAATTGCAGCTTCGCTCGTTACACGAATACCGTTTACAGCGTGTGATTCTACCCCACGCGCCGCAAGCTCACGATTAATGGCCGGACCACCACCGTGTGTAATAATAAGCTCTACACCACTATCTTGAAGCTTTTTAAAATTCTCATAAAACGACTCGTTTAAGCCTTCTAACGTACTTCCACCAAGCTTAATGACCATTCGTTTACGAGCGGTATGATGCATTGATTTGAACATAGTCATAAGTAAGATCACATCCCCAAGCATGCCCCTTGCCCTCACCCATACCAAGTGACACATAGATTTTCACTTCATTCATTTTTAAAATTTGAATTAACTCATCTTCTGAGAATGGGATGGGCTCACCATTTTCGACCATTGTTGCGCCACCAATTTGGATTGTAATTTTATCTGGATTAACTGTTGCACCGCTGTAGCCTACAGCAGCAATAATACGTCCCCAGTTCGCATCACAGCCAAATACTGCTGTTTTCACAAGAGGTGAACCTACTACCGTTTTTGCAATTTTACGTGCCTCTTCATCCGAAATGGCCCCTTCTACTTCAACCTCAATCAGTTTCGTTGCCCCTTCACCATCTTTGGCAATCATTTTTGCTAAATCTTGTGCTACTGTTTTTAGAGTATAGTAAAAGTTTTGCCAATCTGGATGGGTAGGCGTTAAAGCTTCATTTCCTGCTAAGCCGTTTGCCATGGCAACTACTGTGTCATTTGTAGATGTATCTCCATCCACTGTGATTGCATTAAAAGTGAGATTTGTAATATCAGATAATGCATACTGTAAAATATCTGATTCGATATTTGCATCTGTCGTAATAAAGCCAAGCATCGTTGCCATATTCGGTTCAATCATACCTGAACCTTTAGCAACCCCAGCGATAATTACCTCTTTACCGTCAATTGTCGTACTATAACTTGTGTTTTTCATAACCGTATCTGTTGTCATGATTGCTTGTGCAAAATCAATAGCACTTTCTAAATTATCCATAGGCTCTAACTGAATAATCCCATTTGCCACTGGCTCCATATTCATAATTTCACCGATGACACCTGTTGAGCAAACTCCTACTAGACTCGCCTCTATGCCAAGCTTTTCTGCCATTAGGGACTGCATTGTTAGTGCATCCTTTACACCCTGCGTCCCTGTACACGCATTAGCATTTCCGGAATTAACAATCATCGCCTGCATTTTCTTCGTTGCGTACACAACCTCTTTCGTTACTTTTAATGGCGCTGCCTGAACTGCGTTCGTTGTAAATACACCTGCAACACTTGCTGGTACTTCACTGACTAACACAGCTAAATCTTTTTTCTTATGCTTTAATCCACAATGTAAACCCGCAGCTTTAAAACCCTTTGGTGAAACAATATTTTTAATTGACAATTTTTTCATAATACTCGTTGATGCTATTAATGTCATAAATAATTCCTCCTTAGTTAATCAATTTTCCTTGGCATATAATAGTAGCTGACGTTCTGCTTTCGCTACATAAAAGATTCGCTGAAAGAAGTTAAATAAAGAATGGAACGACATCTAGTCCTGTCGTTTGAGGTAAATCAAATTGAACGTTCATATTTTGAATCGCTTGCCCCGCTGCCCCTTTGACCAAATTATCGATGACTCCAACAATTGTGGCACGATTTGTACGGCTATCTACCTTCACCAAAATATCACAATAGTTCGAACCTTTAACACGGTTTGTTCCTAGACTATTTATATCTGTTACAATTCGCACAAACGGATGCTTTTCATAAGTATTCTGCAAACAAGCTACTAACTGCTTCTCTGTAACACCAGGCATAACTGGCGCATACGAGGTCGATAAAATCCCTCGTGTCATTGGCACTAAATGAGTATTAAAAGAAATGGTTGCATCGACACCGGCAAACATAGCAATGGACTGTTCAATTTCTGGTATATGCTGATGCGTATTGGTTTTATAGATGGAGAAGCTTTCATTCACCTCACTAAAATGTGTCGCTTGCGAAGGCTTATTTCCAGCCCCTGAAATCCCACTTTTCGCATCAATCACTAAAAAGCTCGGATCAATCAATCGCTCTTTTAGCAATGGCAACAACGACAGCAAAACCGCTGTTGGATAGCACCCAGGGTTTGCGATAAGAAATGCATGTTGAACCTGCTCTGCATTCCATTCAGTTAAGCCATAAACACTTTGCCTAATGATATCCAGTGGCGCCGCCTTTTTACCGTACCACTCTTCATAGCTTGCTGGATCTTTTAAACGGAAGTCCCCAGACAAGTCTATTAACTTAGGACCTTTCCCTACCAATGGAGGTAATAGCTCACTTGTCACCCCAGAAGGCGTACTTGTAAAAACAACATCAAATTTCTCCAAAGCCCCATAATCAATTTTTTGTAATGGTGTATCAGCAATATGAACGAGATGACCAAACTTAGAAGAAAAAATTACACCTTCTTCTGAAGATGTGAATAAATCGATCCGCTCCACCGCTTTATGATTATGTAAAAATCGAATAAGCTCTAATCCACCATATCCGGTTGCACCTACAATTCCTATTTTCAATACACTCACCTCTGAAATAAGTTAAAATTAGTATACGTCTGTATATTTATTAAGTCAATTGAATTTTTATTTATTCTTATAATTTTCAAATTTATTTTCTCATGTACAAATCCATCATTAATTATCACTATAAATTCAAAAAAAAGAAGGCAAGGACTCTTTCACTCATCGAATGAATCCCTGCCTTCTTTTTATACACCAGATGTATAAATATCAACATGTAGAGCGTTATTTTATATTCGCGCTACAAAAATTAGTCTTCCAACGTAGATAAATCGCCAGTTGGTAAATTTAACTCCCATGCCTTTAACACACGACGCATAATCTTTCCACTGCGTGTTTTTGGTAGCTTATCCTTAAATTCGATTTCGCGTGGCGCAGCGTGTGCAGACAAGCCCTTCTTGACAAAATTACGAATATCCTCAATTAATACATCAGAAGGTTCAATACCCTCACGTAATGATACAAAAGCTTTAATAATTTCACCTCGTACAGGATCTGGCTTCCCAATAACCCCTGCTTCGACTATATCAGGATGCTCTAGTAGTTTACTTTCCACCTCGAAAGGCCCTACCCGCTCACCAGCCGTCATAATAACATCATCTACACGTCCCTGGAACCAGAAATAGCCATCATCATCCATATAAGCTGAGTCCCCAGATACATACCATTCTCCTTTTAAGAAATAAGATTCATATCGTTCTGGATTCCCCCAAATTTGACGCATCATTGCCGGCCACCCACGTCGAACAGCAAGATTCCCCATTGTAAAAGGCGGTACTTCATTACCAGCATCATCAACAATCGTCGCATGGATACCAGGTAATGGTTTCCCCATAGATCCTGGCTTAATATCCATAGAAGGATAGTTACAAATCATATGTGCACCCGTTTCCGTCATCCACCATGTATCATGAATACGGTGACCTAGTTCATCAATCCCCCAACGAATTACTTCTGGATTTAACGGCTCACCAACAGATAAAATGTGGCGTAAAGAAGATAAATCATAATTCTCAAGCATGCCACTACCAGCGCCCATTAACATTCTGAAAGCTGTTGGTGCGCTATACCAAACTGTTACACTATAATCTTCAATTGCTTGGTACCAAGCTTGTGGTGAGAATCTTCCCCCAACAATTAGCATTGTGACACCATTTAACCACGGACCGAAAATGCCATACGCTGTGCCTGTTACCCATCCTGGATCAGCCGTACACCAGTAAATATCATCTTCACGCAAATCTAGTACCCATTGTGTGGATTGATATTGTTGAAGCATTGCGTTATGGACATGCAAAACGCCCTTTGGTGCTCCAGTTGATCCAGAAGTATAATGAAGAATCATCCCATCCTCTCGCTCCACCCATTCAATGTCAAATTGAGAAGATGCCTCTTTCAGGCGTTTATTGAAATCTAAAATTTGTGATGTTTCCTCTATATTAGATCCAACTAAAAAGACGTGCTGCAAATGCGGTAGCTTTGCTAAAGGTACTCGTTCAAGCAACTCTGGTGTCGTCACCAGTACTTTCGCTTCACTATCTACCAACCTGTCATAAACAGCACCTTCCATAAACGCCTCAAATAACGGACCCACAATAACGCCCATTTTCAATGCACCTAATAATGTAAAATAAAGCTCTGGTGACCGTGGCATAAAAATAAATAAACGATCCCCTTTTTCTAAATTTGTTGCTGTCTTAAAAACATTTGCCGCTTTATTTGTCAGCTTTTTCATTTCATTGAAAGAATAAGCCTCTTTACGCTTACCATCATTAAAATAAAGAGCAACTTTGTTTTTCCGATACGTCTCTGTATGACGATCGATTGCCTCATACGCCATATTCACAAGACCTGTTTCATACCAACTAAATCCCTTTTCTGTCTCTGTCCAATCATGTACCGCTGCTGCTTCCTCATAATCAGGCAAATTGTATTGCCCTATTAAAGCATCCAACTTCTCCATCATTTTCATCCCCATGAAACTACCCCTTTCTTTGCTATCGCTTTAGAACATTAGTAAGCAAATTTCAAATCTTAATTTCACTATTTTCCCCCTTAAAATTCGCTATCTTCTCTAAAGACAAATACGTTATGTAGCAATTGTTATATAACAGTTTATGCGGTGTGAAATTAATCAATTATTATTCACACGACATTCATCTGTTAAATAACAGATGCAATATAAATATATTTTACACGAATTTACTAATAATGTCTCAATATTTTTATTTTTCCAAAAACACAGGTGTATTTTGCAAAAATAAGCGTTTTTCCGCAAGAAATCAGCTATAATGGAATCATTAAACTCAGGTGGTGTAATTATGGAACATAAAAAAACTTTTTTTTCTGTCACCAAGGAAACAAAGCATGGTACTGTGTATGTGGAAGGACCTGTACCTCCAGAAAAATTAGCTACGTATTCATTCCACGAAGGTTTGGTTGCTTTTAGACCTCCAAAACAACAACAACAAGCCATTATAGAAATTGCAGGACTTCCTGAAGGACGAATTATTATTATCCGAAATGAAAATATCATTGTAGGCTACGTCACTTATCTATACCCTGATCCATTAGAACGATGGGCGGAAGACCGAATTGATAACATGATTGAGCTAGGTGCCATTGAAGTCATTCCAGAATATCGTGGAACAGGTGTTGGTAAAGCACTGCTAGCTGTATCTTTTACGGGAGATGAAATGGAAGACTATCTTGTTATCACCACCGAATATTATTGGCATTGGGACTTAAAAGGGACTGGTTTAAACGTTTGGGATTATCGCAAAATGATGGAGAAAATGATGAGCTCCGCTGACTTCGAATATTTTGCTACAGATGATCCTGAAATTACATCACATCCTGCTAACTGCCTGATGGCACGCGAAGGAAAACGTGTGCCTCCTGAGACAATGGAAAGATTCGATAGACTTCGTTTTAGAAATCGCTTCATGTATTAAACCAACACAAAGGGGATTGAGTATATGATCGTAGAAGAAATTATGAATGATGAGCCCTACACGCTGGCTCCGACAAATACAGTATTTGAAGCGCTTAAGTTAATGCGCGAGAAAAAAGTACGTCATGTGCCAGTTGTAGACGAGGAACATCACGTTCTTGGGGTTATTACTGAACGAGATATTAAAGAGGCTTTACCTTCCTCATTACGGGATGAGCCAAATTCTCCAGTTTTTAATGCAAAAGTGGAAGAAATTATGGTTAAAAATCCACTTGTCGGCCATCCACTTGATTTTGTAGAAGAAGTGGCTCTTACTTTTTATGAATCCAAAATAGGCTGCTTACCCATTGTCACTGGAGGGAAATTAGTTGGAATTGTGACTACCACAGATTTACTCTATACATATATAGAGTTAACTGGTGCCACTGACCCTGGCTCAAAAATTGAAATTCGCGTATCCGATACGCCAGGAATATTATTTGAGATTACAAAGATTTTTCATGAACATCATGTAAATGTCCAAAGCGTCCTAGTTTATCCTGACTCTGAAAATGCCCAAAATAAAATTCTAAGCATCCGAGTAAAAACACTGAATCCACTCGCCATGATTGAAAATCTTCGTAAAGAAGGCTTTGATGTATTATGGCCTAACTTACCAGGTGTTTCGTTACAATGAAAAAAGCAGTATTTGTATACTCGCCAGAGCAACTCGGATATAAATTTTCAGATACCCATCCTTTCAATCATAAACGCTTGACGCTTACAATGGATTTGTTAAAAAATATAGACGCTCTTCATGATTTAGATATCGTTCCAGCTCGTGTCGCTACGGAGGAAGAGCTTTTGCTAGCACATGATCCAAAATATATTGATATCGTTAAAAGAGCAGGGCACGGTGAGCTTTCAGAGGCACAATGCGAAAGCTACGGCATAGGTACCGAAGATACACCCATTTTCGAAAACATGCACGAAGCAAGCGCACAGCTTGTTGGCGGAACGCTAACAGCTGTCGATTATGTTATGCAAGGCAAAGCCGAGCACGCCCTCAATCTAGGCGGAGGGCTACATCATGGCTTCCATGGTCGTGCATCAGGTTTTTGTATTTACAACGATAGTACAGTAGCTATTCGCTATTTGCAGGAAAAATACAAAGCTCGTGTACTTTATGTGGATACGGATGCCCATCATGGAGATGGTGTACAATGGAGCTTTTATGAAGACCCAGATGTTTGTACATTGTCTATTCATGAAACGGGTCGCTATCTTTTCCCCGGAACTGGTAATATTACAGAACGTGGAAATGGGCAAGGCTATGGCACTTCTTTTAATTTTCCAATTGATGCTTTTACAGAAGATGAGAGTTTCCTAGAAATATATGAAAAGGCTATGCGAGAAGTCTTTGAATTCTTCAAGCCAGATGTTGTGCTAACACAAAACGGCGCAGATGCACATTTTTTCGATCCATTAACTCATTTATATGGAACAATGAATATTTATAGAGAAATCCCAAAGCTTGCGCATAAATTAGCACATGAATATTGCGACGGTAAATGGATTGCTGTCGGTGGTGGAGGCTACGATATTTGGCGTGTGGTGCCTCGTGCGTGGTCTATGCTATGGCTTGAAATGACCGATCAGCAATTACCGACAGGACCTCTCCCTCAAGCATGGATAGATCGTTGGCAGCCTGAAGCACCAGTGCCTTTTATTCCAACTTGGGAGGATCCAAATCCCTTGTATGAGCCAATCCCTCGAAAAGCTGAGATTGAAGAAAAAAATGCGCAAATGCTCGCCAAAGCGCTACATATTATTCGCACTGAAAAACGCGCTTAATTTTACGCCTCACGATTTTCGTGGGGCTTTTTTATTTATTTTCAATCATCTATCCGTCTACATAAAAAACACGTAAATCATCGACTGATTTACGTGTTAAGTACCATTATTTACTTTTGACAGATTGTCGATGTTCAATGCGATGAGGTAAAATTACTGCTTTGTCCTCAACAGGCTCTTTGCTCATCAATTTAGTTAGTAAGCGCATTGCAACAGCTCCGATATCGTACAACGGTAGCGCTACACTTGTAAGCTGTGGACGTACCATACGTGCTAATTTTGAATTCTCAAAGCTGATCACTTCAATATCCTCAGGTACACTTTTTCCTACATCCTGTGCACCATGAATCAGTCCGATTGCCAATTCATCACTACCTGCAAAATAAGCAGTTGGCGGATTTTCAAGTGAGGATAATGTTTCCCACGCCTCTAAGCCCATATCATAGCTCGATTCTTCTCCAGCAATTAGTGATACATCTATAGGTAAACCTGCATCTTGTAAAGCTTTTTTATAAGCTTCAAGTTTGAATTTTCCATTAATAGTATAAGTAAGCGGACCTGTTACAAAGCCGATTCTCTTATGCCCGTTCTGAATGAGTAAAGTAATCGCCTCATAAGCTGCTTGGTAATAATCAATATTCACAGTTGCGATGGTTTGTGATTCATCTACTGAACCTGCAAGCACAATCGGTACAGGTGAATGATCCATAGTTTGTTGCATTTTTTCCGTTACTTCATCACTCATCATAACAATACCGTCAACTTGTTTTCCCAGCATTGTATCCAGTAGCTGTAGCTCTTTATCTTCATGTTGATCTGAGTTGGCTAAAATAATATTGTAACGATACATTGTTGCAATATCCTCTACACCACGTGCCAGCTCCGCATAAACATTATTTGCAATATCTGGGATAATCACGCCAACTGTTGTTGTTTTCTTACTTGCTAATCCTCGCGCTACTGCGTTTGGACGATACTCTAATCGTTCAATTACTTCTAATACTTTTTTTCGTGTTGCTGGCTTTACGTTTTGATTGCCATTGACTACACGAGAGACTGTTGCCATAGAAACATTTGCTTCTCTTGCAACATCATAAATTGTAACAGTCATCGCACGTGCCTCCCTTTTCCTTTTATAGCCTTATAATACGATAATTTTTATAATCTTTTCAAGAAGAAGTAAGTATATGAAAAGAAAAACCAAGTACAAATAGTATTATTCTAGACATTATTTTGTCACGATATATAGTAAAAACCGCCTGCTACTAATTAAGCAAGCGGTTTTTATCAAAACAATTAAGCATGGATTTCATAGTTCTTCATGAAATTTTGTAATGTTTCGTAGAAAGCATCAAATGTTGGAATATCCATTTGTTGTTGTGAGTCAGATAGTGCTACAGACGGATCTGGATGCACCTCTGCCATGACGCCATCAGCTCCAATTGCGATTGCCGCCTTAGCACATGGTAATAGTAAATCACGACGACCTGTTGAATGCGTAACGTCTACAAATACTGGTAAATGCGTTTCTTGTTTTAAAATTGGTACGGCAGAAATATCTAATGTGTTACGAGTTGCTTTTTCGTAAGTACGGATACCACGTTCACAAAGAATAATGTTCTCATTCCCTTTAGACATAATGTATTCTGCTGCGTGAATAAATTCATCAATTGTCGCTGCTAAGCCTCGTTTTAAAAGTACAGGTTTGTTTGCAGCACCAGCCGCTTTTAATAATTCGAAGTTTTGCATATTACGTGCACCAATTTGGATAACATCGATATAATCCAATGCTTCCTCTAAATGACTTGGTGTAACAATTTCCGTAATAACGGCTAAACCGTATTCCTCTGACACACGTTTTAAAATTTTCAGGCCTTCTAATCCAAGACCTTGGAAGTCATATGGAGAAGTACGTGGTTTATACGCACCGCCACGTATTAATTTTTCACCTTTTGCTTTAATAGATGCTGCTACTGCTGCTACTTGCTCGTATGATTCTACAGCACAAGGTCCAAATACGAAAGATGGTTTTCCTTGGCCAATTAGCTCACCATTCACATTAATGACAGTATCTTCTGATTTCTTTTTACGAGATACAAGTAACTCTTTCTTCTTATCTGCTTCAAGTTGTTTTAAAGCTGTTTTAAAGATTTGCTTAAATATATAATCAACCGTCATTTGATTTAACGGACCTTGATTGTGTTCTTTGATGAGATCAAGCATGTGTCGTTCACGTAATGGATCATAACGATTCACACCTTGTTTTTCTTTAATCTTACCGATTTCATCAACTACAGTTGCTCGTTCGTTAATTAGACGAAGAATTTCTAAGTTTAAGTCGTCTATTTGACTACGTAAACTTTCTAAATCTTTTTGGCTCATGCTTCTTTCCCCTCTCCTCATGACAGACACTTTCAGAACTCTGAAATGTATGTTACATTTTTAGATATTAGCATCATTATAATCAATGTTGTACAGAATGTCACGCATTTTTAATTTAGCGCTTCAACTCGCTAAATTATATTAACATATTTCGAGAAAGGAAGCGAGTATTTTGAGTTCAAAATTATTTGCACTTGATATCGGTACACGTTCTGTAGTGGGCATTATTTTAGCTGAAGATAATGACCGCTTTCACGTGGAAGACATCTTAATAAAAGAACATAAAGAACGCGCCATGGTTGATGGTCAAATACATAATGTCATGTATGTGGCAGATTTAATCAATGAAATTAAACATGAACTTGAAGAGAAGCACGGTCCTTTAACAAAAGTGAGTGTCGCTGCGGCTGGTCGCTCATTAAAAACAGAACAAGCAAGCGTGACAATCAATATACGTAATCGGCCAATCTTTACAGAAGAGGATATAAGTCGTTTAGAACTACAAGCTGTTCAACAGGCACAGCAACAGCTTCTACAACATAAAGAGGATACCAAAATAAGCCACTATTATTGTGTTGGTTATTCAGTTCTATATTATCGATTAGATGGTGAAGAAATTGGTAGCCTACTCGATCAGCAAGGTGATGAGGCACAAATTGAAGTTATTGCTACGTTCCTGCCTCGAGTTGTCGTAGAATCACTAATTGCGGCTCTTAAACGCGCGGATTTAGAAATGGATGCACTAACGTTAGAACCTATTGCCGCTATCAATGTCCTGATCCCGCCTACTATGCGCCGTTTAAATGTTGCACTTGTTGATATTGGTGCTGGGACTTCCGATATTGCCATTACTGATAAAAGTACTGTTGTCGCCTATGGTATGGTGCCAACAGCTGGTGATGAAATAACAGAGGCTTTAAGTGACCACTATTTACTCGACTTCCCTGTTGCTGAAAAAGTGAAGCGTCAACTTCAAACAGAAGAAGAAATTTTAATTCAAGATATTTTAGGCTTTGATCAATATTATCCGAAAGAAGAAGTTTTGCAAGCAATTGATCTTGCTGTCAAACTACTTGCAAAAGCCATTGGGGAAGAAATTTTACGCCTTAATAATCGTACAGCTCCTAAGGCGGTCATGCTTGTTGGTGGAGGAAGCTTAACACCAAACCTTACGACTGAACTTGGACTAGTACTAGATTTACCAGCAAATCGTATTGCCGTTCGAGGGATTGATGCCATTCAAAACTTAACGAAAGAAGAACATATTAAAGCATCGCCTGAATTGGTTACACCAATCGGTATTGCCATTGCAGCAAAAAAAATGCCCATTCAATATATGAGTCTAACTGTCAATGAACAAGTAGTTCGCCTTTTTGAATTAAAGGAAATGACCGTTGCCGATGCATTTTTAGCAGCCAATATTCGAGCAAAACAATTATATGGTAAACCAGGACATGGATTATCTGTGAGTGTAAATGGACACGATATTTTCATCCCTGGTGGTCACGGTCAACCGGCGGAAATTTTAGTAAATGGGCATCAAGCATCTACTAAAACGATGATTAAAACAGGCGATGCCATCCAGTTAATTGAAGGCCAAGACGGTCAGCAAGCTACTGCTACAGTAAGAGATATTGTAGATGATGCTGCCATCAAAACAGTCACGATTCAACACACAAAATATGTAATTGAACCACAAATTACTGTTAATGGTTCCTATGCATCTCTAGATAGTACAATAAATGATCGAGATGTTGTTAAGTTTGAAATAGCTGAAACAGTAGAGGATGTATTTAAAAACACAAATAATTGGGAGTTATTAAAACAATTTGAGTCATTTTATATTCAAGTAGACGGAAAGCCACTTTATTTACCAGAGTTTTCAGCGCAATTAATGATTAATGGTAAACCTTCTAAAATGACATATGCTGTACAAGATGGTGATGTTATTACATTTCAGCAACAAACATTACCGACTGTTCAACGTATTGCTGATCAAATGAATGTTTTACTTGAGGATAACATCATCATACATTTCCAAAATGAGGTGTTGGAGCTAAAGAAGATGGCAAACGAAGTACTCGTTAATCAGGTAGTCGTATCACCACTTTCAACAACACCAAATGGAGCAACCCTTTCATTTAAAGAAAAAGACCGAAGTCGTTGGATTTACCAAGATGTATTCCGCTTCTCCAATTGGCAACTACCTACTACATTTAAAGGTAACTTTACAATTTTACGAAATGGTCAACCGGCAAGCTTTGATATGGAGATTTTCGGAGGGGATAAATTAGAAATTTTACTAGAAGAAGCGTCTATATCTCACTAAAAAAACGAAAAGGGATCCAATACGTCATTGGAAAGACGTATTGGATCCCTTCTTTATCGCTCATGCATTAAGCGCGAACTTCTTCACTTTTTTCATCAGCTTGCACTTTTTTTTCACTAGCATCTTCTGCTTTAGGCTCTTCGCTAGGAATGAAATCCCCTAGTGGCTCTTCACCCTCGAAAGAAACAGTACCATCATCAAAAACAGTTGGTGCCTTTGCTGATTTTAATGTTTTAACTTTCTCTACTAATTGTGTAGATTGCTCTTGAAGTTGTTTAGATAATTGAACCGTTTTATCTTTTGCAGTTGTCGAGAAATCTGCACTCTTATCCTTAAAGTTAACAGCTTGTACTGCTACATCGCTACGTAAATCTTTTCCTGATTTTGGAGCTAATAATAAGCCTGCAGCTGCACCTACTATACCCCCAACTAATGCGCCAATAACAAAATCTTTCATGTTCACACGCTCCTCTTCATAAATCGATTCTTGCGGATGATAAAGCTGAGGCAATGAACTTTCAAGTTGTTGTTCCTTCACTTCATTAAAATTTGGCTTTTGAGTTGTCATGCAACAATTCCTCCCCATAAAATAATCTAATTTGCCTAGACTGGTTGTCCATCTGCTTTCGCGGATGCATCTTCAACTTATGCCTAAGACTTTATTTTTATTCAATTGACATTCAATGTCTACCGAATAATAATCACTTTTTACGGCCCCATCTTCTTTTCGATTTTTCCGACTGCTCTGGTTCAAAAGAGTAAAGATCTTCTTGACCCATGTCATGTGCCTGATCGATGATTTTACGCTTCTTCCACTTATCAGCAATACCCATTGCGACATTGCTCCACTGAACAACCTGTGCAATTTTTTCTTCATTGTGTTCTACACTTTTGGAAATCGAAGAAGTGATTTGCTGTACAGACGTATTTAGACCGTTCACAGAGTCACCAATGCCCTTGACTGCATGAACAACGGAATTTAACTGTTCAGATTTTTCTTGAATATCCTCTGCTAAGCTATTTGTTTTGGATAGCAAGGAAGTCGTTTCACGTGTAATACCCTCCATTTGTCCCTCAATACCTGATAATGTCCCAGCTAAGCTGTTAAGAATTGATTTGAGCGAAAATAATGTCATGCCGACGCTCACACATAAAATTAAAAACCCGATTGCTGCAATGATTGCTGCAATATACAAAATAATTTCCATAACTAGACCTCCCGGAAGTAAAAATTCTCTTTACTATTCCTTTCCATATCTTCGACAAAAAAAACTAATTTCCTCCTCATTTTTGAGAAAAAACAGCTTATTCCTTACGGACTAAGCTGTTTCGTTGTTTTTTAGCACGTTTTCAAAAGCATCTTGGAATTTGTGAACATCTCCAGCACCCATAAATAAAAATACTGCGCGCTCATGCTTTGTAAGTACTTCAATTCCTTCAGTAGTAATCACTGCACTACCTTCAATTAAAGATGCTAAATCTTGGATTGAAAGTGCACCTTGTGTTTCCCTTGCAGAACCAAATATATCACATAAGTAGGCTGTATCTGCAAGACTTAGACTATCTGCAAAATCCTGTAAAAAAGCTTGCGTACGTGTAAATGTATGTGGTTGGAAAATAGCTACTAGCTCACGATCTGGAAATTTTTGTCGTGCCGATTGAATCGTTGCACGTATTTCAGTTGGATGATGTGCATAGTCGTCTATTAAAACATTATTTCCAATATCCGTTTCTGTAAAACGTCTTTTTACACCTTTATAAGTGATTAAACGTTCTTGGATAATGTCTGGTGATATTCCTTCGTACTCGCAAAGTGTAATAACCGCTAATGTATTTAATACCGCATGATCTCCAAACAATGGGATAAAGAATGTACTATAAAATTCATTGCGAACAAACACATCAAATTTTGTACCCTCTGTTGTTTTTTCAACATTACGAGCCTCAAAATCATTTTCAGCTCCAAAGCCATAATATACAACCGGTACCTTTGCTTGAATACGTTGTAGCTGTTCATCATCACCACAAGCAATAATTGCTTTTTTAACCTGCAATGCTAATGATTGAAAGGCTGAATAAACATCCTCTATGTTTGCAAAGTAGTCCGGATGGTCAAAATCAATATTAGTCATTACAGCGTAATCGGGATTGTAAGCTAAAAAGTGTCGACGGTATTCACATGCCTCCATTACAAAGAAGTCAGCATTTTCATGCCCAGCTCCTGTTCCATCACCGATTAAATATGATGTTGGTTTATAACCTCCTACAACATGCGACATTAAGCCTGTCGTAGATGTTTTACCATGCGCACCAGTAATAGCAATCGACGTATAATTACCGATATATTCACCTAAAAATTTATGGTAGCGAACAATTTCTACACCGATTTGACGAGCACGTTCTAATTCGGGATGGTCATCAGGAAATGCGTTCCCTGCAATAATTGTCATACCTTCTTTAATATTATCTGCATTAAATGTAAAAATTGGAATATTACGTTCACGTAACGGTTGCTCCGTGAAGAAATATTTATCAACATCTGAGCCCTGTACTTGTTCACCAGCATCAAATAAGATTTGTGCAAGTGAACTCATGCCAGAACCTTTAATGCCTGTGAAATGAAAAACTGTCATTAATTAAACCCCCCGGGAATTCAATATCCCTTCTATCATCTATTAGGTGTATCGTATCTTTTACTTATTATTAGGTATTAATACCTTTTCAAGTGTTAAAAAATACGTACTAATCAACACATCTTGTCTATTATAGCACTATTTATGCACAAGGATAAATGTGTAACTTTTCTAAAAATACGAAATTTGACGTAAAAAAGATAATCTATACGAAAACAATGCAATTATTATTCAAACATAGCAATTAAATCTTCTTCCGTAATGTAGCTTTCTCGTGGTTTACTTCCTCTTGCCTCAGACACAAAGCCATGAGACTCTAACATATCGATTAAACGAGCAGCACGATTATAGCCAATATGATATTTTCGCTGAACCAAGGAAGTCGATGCTCCTCCCTGTTCATACACAAATCGGCAGACATCCTCAAACAGATCATCTTGCTCAGCTGAAACTTCCGTTTTCTTTAAAAGTTCCTCTTGATCAAATATATAATCCGGCTCTCCTTGCTCACGAACATGATCTATAATTGCTTCAATTTCATCATCTGTCACAAATGTTCCCTGCAAACGCACAGGGGCAGACATACCATTACCTAAATATAGCATATCGCCTCGTCCAAGTAATCTTTCTGCGCCTTGCCCATCTAAAATAGTACGTGAATCTATTTGTGATGATACCGCAAAGGCAATACGTGTAGGAATATTTGATTTAATAAGCCCCGTAATAACGTCAACAGACGGTCTTTGAGTTGCAACAATTAAATGGATACCACAAGCACGCGCTTTTTGTGCAATACGACAGATCGCTTCTTCTACATCTGCAGGAGACATCATCATTAAATCTGCTAATTCATCAATGACAATTAGAATATACGGTAATTTTAAGCTATGTTCATTATTTTTATCCGCGATTGCATTATAACGCGTAATATCACGTGCACCTACATGAGCAAATAACTGATAACGACGCTCCATTTCCTCCACTGCCCATTTTAGTGCAGCAGTAGCAGCCTTAACATCTGTGATGACCGGACTAACTAAATGTGGGATATGATTAAAAGGTGCTAACTCTACCATTTTAGGATCAATAAGCATCAGCTTTAATTCATGTGGTGCAGCTTTATATAGCAAACTAACCAAAAGTGAATTGATACAAACTGATTTACCAGAACCTGTAGCTCCGGCAATTAAGCCATGTGGCATTTTTCGCAAATCAATGGTTACAGGCTTCCCTGTTAAATCCAGACCCAACGCTGCTTCTAACGGTGAATCTGACTCGAGGAAAGAAGCACTATTTGTCACTTCCGATAGTCGAACTGCGCGAGATACACGGTTCGGTATCTCAATGCCAATTGAACTCTTCCCAGGAATCGGAGCTTGGATGCGGATATCTTTCGCTGCCAACGCAAGTTTCAAATCATCTGCTAAATTACGGATTTTGCTAACCTTCGTACCATGACTCACTGTTATTTCAAATTGTGTCACGGCTGGTCCTTGCATAATAGATTCTATTTGAGCTGAGACTTGGAAGTAAGACAAAGCTTCAACCAATGTATCACCCTGTTGCTCCATCCACTCTGTATCCTGTGTTTTTTCCTCCGGTGGCTCTAAAAACTCATCATTTGGTTTTTGATACACATGAACAGGTTTTGGAGGATCCTCCATTACTTGATTCTCTACTAATGTTTCATCTGATTTGGAAGGTCGCTCTGGATATTCACCTGTGTCATTAGAATCCTTCTCAGAAATCTCTATGTTGTTTGTAGGAAGCTCCTGTTCAATAGTTGCGTCTGTTTCCATTTCGGTAGTTGCTGAAATTTCGTCAGAACTCTCAATGTCTAGTACTTTCTTTTCCAATGTCGAAACGCTAGACATTGTTGCTACTGGTGACATAGTAATAACTGATACACTCTCTGTTGCAGCATTGATTGGTGTAGTATTTTGAATAATAGCTTCGTTTTCCTTCGTCGATTGCGGTGCTGTTTCATTGTCCATCTCTAACTCACCAAACTCTGAAGATAAAGGATTTTTATTTTCTTCTTTATTGGATGCTATTAATCTCTGTTCTACATCCAAATGAATAAGTTCAGAAGAAGGCTCTTGGGCTTCTTGGGCTTTTTGCACTTCTTGGACTTCTTGGACTTCTTGGACTTCTTGGACTTCTTGGGCTTTTTGCACTTCTTGGACTTCTTGAGCTTTTTGGGCCTCTTGAGCTTTTTGGACTTCTTGGACTTCTTGAGCTTCTTGGACTTCTTGGACTTCTTGGACTTCTTGGACTTCTTGCACTTCTTGCACTTCTTGAGCTTTTTGCACTTCTTGGACTTTTTGCACTTCTTGGACTTCTTGAGCTTCTTGCACTTCTTGGACTTCTTGCACTTCTTGAGCTTTTTGCACTTCTTGGACTTCTTGGACTTCTTGAGCTTTTTGGACTTCTTGAGCTTCTTGAGCTTTTTGGGCCTCTTCAACAATTGTTGTAGTTGGCTTCGTATTTTTAAATTGCTGTTGTATTCTCCATTTCTCTTTATCTGTTTTTAGCATTAGGACATTAAAAGGAATACCGCTTTTTTCATGCTTGGCTTCTTCTACAGATTTCTCTTCTAACACCGCTTGCTCATCAGCTTCAGTTGTTGGTGGTTGGATTACTGTAACTTCTCCAATGTGGATGGTAGAATTTTCTATCTGCACTTGTTCTACAACTACTTCTTTTACATGAATTTCTGATTGATTCTCTGAAAGTTGTTCACCATTCAGCTCATGCTGAACGGCCTCTTTCACTTGATCTTCAAATTCTACGGCAAAGGAAGTTGTTTGCAGTGCAGGTAATTCCGTGTTCGTTTCATCACTAGGCTGGTTCGTTTCGTCTGTAAATTTTTCATCAAAAGTAATCGGTTGCTTTGTTGTTGCTTCAATTTTTTCATGGACTTCAAGCTGTTCAGGTTCTTCTTTCTGAACTGTGCTCATAGGTTCTTTTTCTTTTAGTATATTTTCAACACCCTCATTTGTTGTCGCTTCTTTTAAAGTCTTAGTTGCTGTAGGTATTGCAGACTCTTTCTTGTCATGCTCTTCCTTCCGCTTCTCTAATAATTGCTCAATGGGGCTCGGCTTAGAAAAACCATAAACCGGTGAAGGGACATCACTTGGTACAAAGCGCTTGTGATTAGCAGCTATTTCACGTTCAACTGTCTTTTCTGGTGAATTATTAGTTTCTTTAGGAGTAATAGGTGGTTCATTTTGTGCATCTCGAAAAACAAGACTTGCTCTTGTCCGATTCGTTTGTTCAGGCTGACTTCGTGTAACTGTCGTTCTACCCGTTCGCTTCGTACGATTTGCTAATAAATCTCGAATTCCTGAAACCTCAATATCATAAACACTCGAATCCACAATATGATTATTTAAATGCTTCGGCAGAGATAAATCTTCAATTTGTCTGTAATTAGCATCCTCCATTTGATTGAATGCTTCTTTTGATGATGTTGTTGATGGTGAAGGTGAAAACTCCTCATCCTCAATTAACGGAAAACGAAAAGTTTTTTGCTGTGATCCAGGTGCTTCTTTAAATGAATGCATCTGCTCAGATTGTTCTTCTTCATAGTCTTCATAATATTCCTCATATTCGTATTCATTGTCATCTTTATTTACAAATTTATTTATTTGTTTTTTAAACCAATTCACATTATTCACTCATTTCTATTACACTTCATTTATAGCACCGTCTATGTTATTTCAAAAACAAGTTCAATGTCTATAACAAAAAGCATACCATAAAAATGTGATAGAAACTTGCATATAGAGGCTCATTCTAGACAAAAAAATCGTTATGTTACTAGCATATTAGTAGCATAACGATTTTAATTATATTTTATCTAGTTGGCGTTTCAAACGCACTACCAATTACTTCATCTTCAGGTAATACTAAAATTCCTTTTTCAGAAGGTGCATTTGGTATTGCTAATTCGCGTGCTGAACATAACATACCGTATGAATCAACACCTCGTAAATTACCTTCTTTAATAAGCATACCCGAAGGCATCACTGCACCGATTTTTGCCACGACAACTTTTTGACCTGCTTCAACATTAGGCGCACCACATACAATTTGTAATGTCTCCTCACCAACGTTTACAGAACAAATGCTTAGTTTATCAGCATTTGGATGCTTGTCCTTAGTTTCTACATAACCCACAACAAATTTTGGAGAAAAGTCTACATCAAGACTAATTTCAGCACCATTTTTTGCAATAGCTGCCTCTAGCTGTGCAACTAATTCTGGAGTAACTTCAACTAAGCCTTTAGCATCAGATTGTATATAGCTGCTGGCATTAAATAAATTAAATGCTTTAATTTCTCCTGTCTGTGCTTCCTTTAAAATAGCGATATCGCCTGCACGTTCTACCTCTGTTTTCACGATTGATTCTGATGCTAATTGTACTAGCAATACATCTCCTACATGCTCTTTGTTGTAAAATACATTCATTGTTTCTCTTGCTCCTTTTTAACTCTGTTTTTTGCTAATATAAAGATTGGTTCTAACTCCCCATCTTCATAAATAAAAGATAATGACGTAATCGGTACGGTACCGACAGCGAAGAAATGCATCGTCATCTGTGCTAATACATCATACCCTGTTTCATTCCGAATATCACCTACTATTAATACGTCCTGATGTGGCACAGATAACGTCATATCGCCCTCAATTTTAGTCTGCATGTCTTTCAAAAAGTTTTCATTTAAAATGCGACTTGCATCGTAGCCATCATTAGCATTAACAAAATAAAAAATATTCCCTGCAACTTCATCTTTCTTATAAATTGTTGGTAGTTGCTTTACAGAAAATCGTGCCATTTCACGAATTTGCTCTACTGTTAATTGTAGTACCTCTAACATGGATTCATCAATAAAACGATAAGTTTTCCCTAAATCAAGCGCATAAAAAATACGTGTTTCAGCTGTATGTTCAGTAGTGATGAATGCATGCCCCTCCTTCGAGGCTTGAGGGTAGGATGTTGCGCGAATAACGGGATAAATTTGCGAAGTAGCTTGGAATCCTTGTTCCATCTCTTGCTCCATAGCATTAAAGGTTTGCTCGATTGTATAAACAACTTCATCGATTGCAGCCCCTTGCTTGTCATTATATTTTGCTAAAATACCTGGTAGAGATAGCTCCATCCCTTTACCAATCTTTTTATGATTTAAACGTAATTTATCGTGCTTTTTGTCAAATTCAAAATCAAACGTTTCCTCATTTAATTGTTGCTTTAATAGGGACACAAGTTGTTCTGATTTAATTTGTTTCACCTAGCTCACATCCTTTCTTTAAAATCAATATTGCTTCGGCGTAATTGAAACTGTCGCTTCGTTAGTACTACACTTTCGCGCAGATAATTTACTACAGGACGTGCGTACTTAGACTGAGTTCCTCAACTTCAGGAATCTACACCCTCATTCAACTCATCAACTATAGAAGGAGAAATCTTTCGTAGACTAATAAATGCTGAATGAGAGAAAACGGCTCACATGTTTGTGAACCGTTCTGTTCAAAACTATCCAATTACTTAATCTTAACCGAATGAACGATTTTCGTCATCTCATGTAAATTATCTTCAATATGTTTCACCGGAGAAATGGTCGTCATTTTTACGCCACCGCTACTGACAATAAGCTCATATTCGTCTTCATTGTCAGTTTTTGAAACAGCTGAAAAGCCGAAAATACCATCCTTCTCATACGTATTTTCTTCAATTATCTTTTTTGAACTATCCTCTTTTAATAAATTGTAATAGAGTTTACTATCTGCATCTTCGCGATCATTGATGAAAAGAACAAAACTCTCTTTTCCTTTAGTTATCAATATATTATATGCATCTGAATTATCTTCAACTTTAAAGTTGGAAGGTAAGTATAATTCTACATCCCCAATACTATCTGTGTGCTTCTCTGGCTCTCCTGCAAAGACAGTGTCTGTTGTTTGAAGTCCATTTTTAATTTGTTCATCAACAGATTGATTACAGCCAGTAAGTCCCAACAGTAAAAGCATTAAGCCTACCGCTCGTAGCCATGTATGAGACATTTTTCTCTTCCTTTCATTGCTAACTTTTATTTATTTTAAAAAAATTTATGTAAAGTTGCAACTTCACTGTTCCAATATCACTAATTCAAAAACATTACTCATGTGCTAATGTGAATAAATATTGACCAACAAGAAGCGAGACAATATGCTCAAACATCATCTGACGACTTACTAACCCTTGCGTAAAAATACCTACAGCTCCCGCACCTTGTCGAATATCTCGACGTTGTGTATATTGCTCCATCACTGGCCCAAGTTCCTTCCCGGCTCTTATTTCCTGGGCAATTTCTTCTGGTAATATAATTTGTGCGCCAGCAGCTGTATAAGTTGTGCCATTTGTTACTGTAAGAGCTCCCCAGTTACATACGTACATAACACCATCAATTTCCGTTACTCCACCCTCTAGTCCAAACGATAATTGAGCCCCCGTCTCATTCATTGCATTTTTTGAACGGTTTATGGCTCCCATTCGTGTTTCTTCATGAGTCATCGGTTGATCAGATACTTGTGAAGCAGCCTTAACATAAGTAAAAATCGGTTTATCAAAATATTTTCTAGCTATAACTTCAACTGCCTCTGTTTTTGCTTTGTTTGTTGTCCCAATAGCTATCTTCATTTTTCCAATCCCTCTTTCTTTTCATAGAAAAAGATGCCCCTAAAGGCACCTCCGGCGGATGTTACTTTACACATTAGCGCGAATCGTCTCTAATGTCGAACGATCTGCTTTTTTCACTAGTTCCACAATTAAAGCTTTTGCAGCTGCATAGTCATCAATATGAATAATTGATGCAGCCGTATGAATATAGCGTGAGCAAATACCGATTACTGCACTTGGGACACCATCATTTGCTGTGTGTACACGCCCTGCATCAGTTCCACCTTGTGATACAAAATATTGATAAGGTATATGATTTGTTTCAGCCGTATCTAAAATGAACTCACGCATGCCTCGATGTGTGACCATTGTACGGTCCAAAATACGCAATAAAGCACCTTTTCCAAGTTGACCAAATTGATTTTTTTCACCTGACATATCATTTGCAGGTGAAGCATCTAGAGCAAAAAATAAATCCGGTTTAATCATATTTGCGGATACTTGGGCACCACGTAGACCAACCTCTTCCATTACATTCGCGCCTGAATATAAATGCGAGGCTAGCTTTTCATCCTTTACTTCTTTCATCAATTCAATTGCCAATCCACAGCCATAGCGGTTATCCCAAGCTTTCGCCATAATTTTCTTCGGATTAGCCATTGGTGTAAATGGACAGACAGGGATAATTGATTGACCCGGACGAACGCCAAGTGCAATAGCATCCTCTTTATTGTCTGCACCAACATCTATTAGCATATTTTTAATATCCATCGGTTTAGAACGTTCAGCATCTGTTAGTAAATGTGGAGGTATTGATGAAATCACACCAGGAATCGCACCATTTTTAGTAAATACTTCAACACGTTGCGCTAGCATAACCTGATTCCACCAGCCACCTAATGTTTGAAAGCGGAGCATCCCGTTGTCGGTAATAGAAGTAACCATAAATGCCACTTCATCCATATGACCTGCAACCAATATTTTTGGTGCATCAGCAACATCACTATGCTTTACACCGAAAATTCCTCCTAAATTATCCTGAACGATTTCATCCGAGTACTTTTCTAACTCAGAACGCATGAACGCACGTACAGCATGTTCATTACCCGGAGCGCCTGGTAATTCCGTTAACGTTTTAAATAATTGTAATGTTTCCTCATTCATGATGACTCTCTCCCCACGAAGTAGAATATTCTTCCTTGCTATTGTAACACATTTATCTTCATTCAGTAGAAGACTCCTACCTCTGAATGTGGTGAGATAAATACGGATGTGGTTTCTTTTCAGTGGGTATCCAAACACTTACTGATATAAAGGAACTCAGTCTAAGAACGCCACGTCCTGTGGCGACGACTGAGTGACCAACATCACGTTGGCCTAAAGCCTCTGGCAGATGTCACGGATTTTGAAAGGAATGAATTGTGCGAGCACAATTCAAAATCCGGACGCAATTACGCCAAGGCGAAATTGATTGCTGAATTCGAAATATTGATACATTTCCTAAAAGCGCTCATGTGTGAACGTGCATTCACTCCGTATGCTATGTTAAAATGAACCTATAGAAAAAGGAGGAAAAAAGCATGAAATTACGTGATTTTTTAATTGGTGTTGCAACTGGCCTAGCTGCCGCAGTCATTGTTAAAGAAGCAAGTGAAAAGGTTTCTCCGTATGTACCTGCTGGACAAGTACTCGAAAACATAAAAAAAGAATTTAAAAAGGATTCGCCGATTGATGGTTCTTGGATTTTTATGAAAACTGACAATTTCACAAACGGCATTATGACAATTCCAGTATACCGTGGAGGTATCTCACGTATGCATGAGGGCGAAATGCAAACCTTTGAATTTGCTGCTGACGCCCGCTCAGGTGTAGTTGTCGAGCTAACAGAAGTGTAACCTTACTCTGCAATACGCGATCAAAAATTATAGAAGCCTACAAAAGAAGCCATCTCAGTTATTTGAGATGGCTTCTTTGTTTTACTCAGACAATCCTTTATTGTTGAAGTATTTTTTATATTTTCGATAATAATTTAAATTATTTAACGTTAGCTTCACCCAACGTTTTGCATTCATATCTTGATTATAGTAAAGAGAGTTTGTATATTTCCCTTCACGAATTAATTTTTTCGCTTCTAATTTAAGCTTTTCATTTGAGGCATATTTGAATAATACGCCCTTCGGAATGATCATCCATAAATGCTTATCTTGAACATACGTTACATCCTGTTCAATATTTAACATATGGTCATCAGCTACATACTTCATTAAATTATGACCACTTGCTGTTACATAATAGCTCGAGCGACCATTACGTAGGTTAATTTCAAACAACTTATACTGTTTGTCACGCATATCGTATTTCATATCAAAGTTAGCAAAACCTGTGTAACCGATATCTTCTAAAAAGGAACGTACTTGATCCAATAATTCTTTATCGTATGTTGTAACAATCGCTGCATAACTACCAATACCCTCAGGTGAATGCTCTTCTAAGATTGGGTTTCCTAGACACATAAGCTTCACTTTGCCGTCTTTCCCGACATAGGCATTTAATACACGCATATATGAATCATCACCTGGGATGAATTCTTGAATAATCATTGTATCCTGATAGGTTGAGCTATAGATTGCTTTTAAAATAGCTGTTTTTTCCGCTTCATCATGAGCAACGAATACTTTTTTCTTACCAGGGAATTTACATGCCCAGTATTCCACTGAGTTCGATGCCTTTAAAATAATTGGATAATCGAACGGTGGTGTAAAGTTTTCGTAATTATCAGCTGTCACTGTCGTCGTACCTGGATACTTAAAATTGTACTTATCACACATTTTATAGAAATTTTCTTTTAATAAAATTTCATCCATTAATGATTCATCGATATATGGTACTGTAAAATGCTCCTGCAATGCCGGTTTATTTTTGATAATAAGTTTTGCATAGTCATCACCACAAGCTAACAACAGTAGTTTTTTATTAGAATATTTTTTCGCGACTTCAGCAAGTGCAGGTGCAAACACATCCTGTTCATTTAAGCGATCAATTGCTTGGAAATTTATAATATGGCTGTCTTGCGTTGCCGTTAAATGTGAACGCCCTAATACAAGTGGTTTAATACCATATGCCTCGTAAAATGCACGTGCCATACCATATGCATTCATATCTGATCCTAGTAATACTGGTAAAAATGGTTGTTCAGTTGTCATGTAATTTCAACTCTCTTTTGTGTTTTAGTATAGCTTTTAGTGTATCATATTTTCCAAAATGTTCACGAGAAAAGTGTCAAAAAAATGGGGTATAGACAATTAAGCATATCTTCATAACGTTAAGTTGATTTCTGTTCCCACTATACAACTACAATAATTTATATCACATAGCTTACGTTTACATAAAACAATAAGTGAAGTTCCGTTTTATCACTATAAATTAGAGTGACTACCAGAGATACATACTATGTGAAGCGTTTGATTGGAGTGGAGACTGGGCGACTCCTCGGGGATTAGCGATAGAGGAACGAAGGCTAAAACCATCACGTCCTGTGATAACGCCTTCGTGACCAACATCGTGTTGGCCCAAGCGGCTCATCGGACGCCCCCAGGAAGCTTTGCTCTGTGCGAAAGCGAAGCGTCAGCGGCAAATGTTTTATCTGTGCGAAAGCGAAGCGGCAGCAACAAAGCGCCCAGTCGGAACGGAAATCAAACCCTAGTTTTGCCAAAGAGCGATACTTTTTTTAATTACCTTCATTTTATTGACACAATAGTTTTCAACACTATGAAAAAAACGTGCGAACACAAAGGTTCACACGTTCTATTAATTAGAATGTAATAACAGCTTGTCTGCTACGTTCTAGTTTAGCTACAATTTCTTTACCTGTTTCATCCCATTTAATCATGCGATAATAGGCATCATGATAAAAGATAAAGCCATAACCATTCGCAAGCGCTTCCTTCATAATACGCTCTTTTGCAAAGACACTGGCCATTGGATAATCATCATACGCTAATACCCATAATGGATTTTGATGCGCATGTGTCGGCATAATATCCGCCATATGCAATAATACTTCGCCGTTTTGTGTTAATTTTATTACAGCATGTCCATCACTATGACCACCAGTATGAATCATTTCAATACCAGGCACTATCTCTAACGTACCTTCATACGTTTCAACTAAATGCTGAACTGGCTCCCAGTTTTCTTTCCAATACGTATTTTTTGAGCGAATATTTGGCTCACGCATCTCGTCCCACTCAATTTTCGTCACATAGATTTTTGCATTCGGGAATGTTGGTACAAGAACTTCGCCTTCCCATTGCGTTAAACCACCAGCGTGATCGAAATGTAAATGCGTCATTAACACGACATCAATATCAGCTGTAGTTAATCCTAACTCCTGTAAGCTAGCCGCTAATGTTGATTCTTCAGTAACACCAAAGTTACGTAGCTGTTTTTCATTTAATTTGTTAAAGCCAACACCCGTATCAATAATATAGTTTTTACCTTCATATTGAACTAAAATTGGCTCAGTCGGTAACTCGATTTGATTTTTTTCGTTTACCGGATACTTGCGTGACCAAAGTGGTTTGGGCACAACTCCAAACATAGCACCGCCATCAAGGCAAGTGACACCCCCGTTTAGCCATGATAATGACATGTTGTGAAACTGTAACTGATCCATCCATACTCCCCCTATTTAGTAATGAATTGTGATTCTAGACGATAAATTGGCTGTCCTTTCGCAGAAAATTTCTGCTCATACTCAGTCATCACATTATCCTCAGGCATATTTGCATGTAAGTCGAGTGATACATACTTTAGTAACATACCGTATTCAGACACACTAATTAACGAATACTCAAACAAACCACGGTTGTCCGTTTTAAAATGGATTTCCCCATTATCCACTAAAATCGACTCATATAATTTCAAAAAATCCCCGTGCGTTAAACGTCGCTTAGCATGGCGCGTTTTCGGCCAAGGATCTGAGAAATTCAGATACACACGGTCTACATCATTTTTACCAAAATATTTATATAAATCTGCGCCATTTACTTTTAATAATCGTAAATTCGCTGGAGATTTAGCCTCTAAAATTTTTTCTAATGCACAAACGATTACACTGTCATAAAGTTCAATGCCAATATAATTTATATCTGGATTTTGTAAGGCCATACCCGTGACAAATTGCCCTTTCCCAGTACCTACTTCAATATGTAGTGGGTTGTCATTTCCAAAAACAGCCTGCCAATTCCCTTTAAAGTCTTCAGGATTCGGAATGATCACCTCTGAATGATTCGTAATCATTTCCTCCGCCCAAGGCTTATTTCTTAATCTCAATTTTTTTCCTCATTTCTTTCTCGTGAAATTATTGATTTGTTATAGTATAACTTATAACTATCAAATTCGCATGATATTATTGCGAAATGATATTTTTTAATAGTTCTTTGATATAAGCTGCCACGCATCACGTTGGACTGTACAGTGAATTCTCGTACCTTTTCTAATTTCCCCAATATAGTTACCATCTGTATGACAATCTACGTCATTTGCATGCACAAAAATATCAAATTGATTGCCTTGCAAAAAAGAAATCTCTTTAAATTTTGTATGTTTCCCAAAAAACACAGTGACAAATACCAGTAGTAATTTGAGACGTGAAATACTGTGAACGATTATTATTTCGATTTGTCCATCATTAGGTTTAGAGGAAGGCGAAATTTTCATACCTCCTCCGAAATAAGGATGATTGCTCATCGCAACAAACCATGCCTGCTGAAATTGCCACTCTTGCTCGTTTGCTTGAATGATTACATCAAAACGTTCAAAGCTAAATAGTCCTCTTACAACAGCCACAGCATAGGATAACTTGCCGAGCCCAATTTTATTGAGGTAAAACTTTAAACGAGATTTATTAATGTGCTTTGTAACAAATGCATCAAAGCCCACACCTGCATTATTAACAAATATCTCGTGTTGGAGTGCTCCAAGGTGAATAGTTCCGACATCCATCGTTTTATTGGCAATCTCCGTCTGCAAATAGGTTTCGATTTGTTTTACATTTTTAAAAGTAGTAAAGTATCGTGCAAAATCATTCCCAGAGCCAGCACGTACTACACCAATAATTATAAATTCATTATGTAAAACACCACTCACTACCTCATGTATTGTGCCGTCACCGCCAACTACAACAATTAGTTTTTTTGTACGTGTATCTTCCGCACATTTTTTCGCAAGTTCCTGTCCATGTCCTTCATATTCTGTAAAAGCAACTTGATAATCAATTGTTAAATAGCGTTGAAGATGGTACCAAACTCTCTTACCTTTTCCATTCCCAGCTGCTTCATTTACAATAAATAATACTTGCATTCATTAATCCTCAGCTGGTTGAGAAGATTTCTTCCAAATATCCCGGTTAAAGGATGTTGTTTGTACATTGTTTAAAATCGTTTGGGCAGCTCGAATTTGCATATGCTTCATCGGGGAGGACACTTTCTTTAAATGTTCCATCCATTCTCCGTAATTTCGACGATCAATAAACTGAATGCCAAAGGATGAACCTGGATAATCGAAGTAGCCATTACGTGTTAAAACAACTTTACGAATTGGCATATCTATATTGTCCTGCTTAAATAATTGCGTTAATACAGATTCCATACGATTTAAATTTATCAATGGATTAAGTACTTTTGAATCTTTCGTTCCTACTTTTTTTATCCAGAATCGTTCACTGCCACCCACATAAACTGCTTGGTTTTCCGTATCTAGCACTGTAATGCAAATACATTCTGTTGGTGACATTAGTACGACATCAAGCTCTATGGGTGCTTTTCTGATTTGTAAAATAGGGTAATAAAAAAGTAAATAATTATCCGGTAATTTTTGTAACAAATTTCGCAGCAAGGAATCCCGCATAAAACGAGGATCTACATACGACTTTTCACGTAGCGTTGAACTTGCCCATTTCATCTGAAACTGGAAAAATTGATCGATAAACATTCGCTTTAATTCATGGATAGATTGCGGCGCATAGACAATTTTCGGTTCAAATGTTAAAGTCGTTTCTTCTTCTGGTATGCTATCTTCATCACTCATCAGTTCATTCGTTATTTCTACCTGTTCAACGTCCCCACTGTCTGCCTTCTGGCGACCCGCAAACCATTTTTTCAATAAAGAAAATCGCTCTTTCTCTTCAAAAGAATCATTTTCAGAATCGTTGTCATGTTGCCACTCACTAATTTCTTCTCCTAACTCCCACTGTCGCTTAACACGTTCCCATTGACTTTTCTTTAAGCGTACAAATTGTGTTGGATATCTCGCTAAATCAATTTGATAGCGTGAGATATAATCTTGTAATTTCACTAATTGTGCCATTTTAAGGTCACTCCAATCTTACTCGCCCTAATATCTAAACTCCCTGACTATGTTTTTGAGGGTACTCAAAACATGATCAATAGCTATTTGCATTCATTACATCGTCATTTGTTCTTTGATTTTAAATATGTAAACTTCAGGCTATGTATATAAATCATCATCTTATTTATTTTACATGACGTTCCAAAAGAAAACATCCATAATTTGTTCTATAGAAAAAGAGAACTACCCTAGTAGCTTGGGATAAAACCAAGTTAGGGTAGCTCTCTTGAAAGCGTAACTTATTTAGCATTAATGGAAAGCGGTAATTTCGCCTCAAATGCTTGCTGTAATTTTCGAGTCCATTCACCTGGAACTCCAGCACCAATTTTGTTACCATCAACATCGATCACCGGTGTTACTTCAGAAGATACTGATGATACAATTATCTCATCCATCGTTAATAAATCAGCCTTTGTCATCGGTTCTTCAATAACAGTTAGGTTAATCTCCGCAGCACATTTTAAAATAACTTGGCGTGTAATACCGTTTAAAATGAAGTTATTTGCAGGGTGTGTATAAAGCTGACCATCTTTAATGCCATAAACATTCGCCGATGAACATTCTGTTACGATGTCTCCACGATGTAAAATAGCCTCATAGCAACCTTTTTCAGAAGCTTCTTGCTTTGCCAGTACAGCACCTAGTAAATTTAAGGATTTAATATCACAACGTAACCAACGGATATCCTCTACAAAAGTAGCCTTAACACCTTTTTCAAAGTTTTCATATGAACGCTCGCCAGTTTTAACATTCCCTGTTAATACAGCAGGAACACTTGCATCTGGGAAAATATGATTACGAGAAGTTGTACCACGTGTAATTTGGAAGTAAACATGACCCGTTTCCAAATTATTTTTTTCGACAAGTTCATGTAATAATTTGTGTAAAACGTCTTTAGTATAAGGAATGACAAGACGAATTTTTTCGGCACTCGCATAGAAACGATCAATGTGTTCTTGTGCTGTGAACATGTTTCCGTTATAAACTTTAATTACTTCATAAATGCCGTCACCAAATTGGTAACCTCTGTCTTCTGGGGATACTGCAATAGATCCTTCTTCAACGATTTGATCATTCCATAATGAATATGCCATGTTTCGTTCATCCTTTTCATATCTAAATTATTTGTTTCCTGCAAGTTCAACAATTGCTTCAGCGTAAATAGCTGTTGCTTTTATAAGATTTTCAATGACAACAAACTCATCTGCACGATGCGCTACGTCAGGTTCGCCTGGGAACAGCATACCGAATGCCACACCTTTTTTCATGACACGCGCATACGTACCACCACCTGTAGAAAGTAAAGGCGTCTCATAATCTCCAGTTTGACGTCTATAGATATCAGCTAAAGTCTGAATCAATGCATCATCCTCACTTACATAATGCGGCTTTGAGTCATCTTGAATATCCAATGAAAATCCTTTAGCCACTGCTATACGTTGTGCTTCGGTAATTTTTTCATCAAACGGATAAGTGACTGAATAACGCATACTAATCACCATACTGCCACCTTTAGCTACATCAAAGCTCACAATCCCTGGATTTAATGTAGTTTTACCAGACATTTCGTCCTCAAATTGCAGTTCAAGCTTGTTGCCATAATGATCTTGATAAAAAACATCTGCGGTAAAGTCGACAAATTGCTTACTTGCCTCTGTCGTCAACTCATGCTGTAAAAATGCTGCAAGATAAACAGCTGCATTGATCCCTTTTTCTGGCTCCATAGCATGTGCTGCTTTACCTTTGATAGATATTATATAGTGAGAACCCTCGATTAATAAAGAGCCTTCTAGCTGATTTTTGCTTAAAAATGTGTGAAAATTCTGTTCGAATTGCGGAGAAACAAATTGCACTGTCGCTTCTGCAAAATCAGGTACCATATTTGGTCGCTTTCCAGCATTAAATAGTAATAGCTGTTCTTTCGTTGCATCACCAGTTTTATTTTGAGAGAACACTAGCTCTGCA
Source organism: Lysinibacillus sp. TE18511 (assembly GCF_054062295.1). Lineage (NCBI taxonomy): Bacteria > Bacillati > Bacillota > Bacilli > Caryophanales > Bacillaceae > Lysinibacillus > Lysinibacillus sp. TE18511. Next base: position 11,536 of record NZ_JBSSFD010000006.1, on the reverse strand, counting down.
ATGCCTTTTTCTGCATTGATGAGCGGGAAATCCGCATCTGGCGCAAATCCAATAGTCGGCATTTCCTCGTGTTTAAAATAGTGGTCGACACAGCGGAAGCCTATTTCTTCATCTGTACCAATAATCATTCGTACTCTTTTATCAAGCTGAATGCCTGCATCTTTAACAAGTTTCATGGCCATCCATGCTGCAATAGTTGGTCCCTTATCATCTATTGCACCACGGGCGAATAGCTTACCATCTGCAACAGTGCCACTAAATGGTGGGTATGTCCAATTTCCTTCATCACCAACAGGTACTACATCAACATGACATAAAATACCTAATAAATCTTCACCTTCACCCATCTGTATGTGCCCTGCATAATTATCAATATTTTTCGTTTGCAGTCCTTCAGCTAGGCCCTTTGCTAATAACCATTCAAGAGCCTTTAAGGGACCATCACCGAAAGGTACTTCAGTAGTGATAGTATTCTCATCGAGTACACTATTAATTTGCACAAGCTCCTGTAAATCTTGTATTAATTCATCTTGCCTTTCTTTTGCAGCTTGTAACCAATCCATACGATGTACCTCCTCCAATGTAATAACATTATTCTACTCTTTACACCATAAATTACAATCATCATTCTGACAACTTTTTTTACAATTCACCTCCAACACTACCATATATAGCATGTTCTTCACTTTTTCCCACAAAATACAGTATAAATTTTTTATTTAAATTGTAAATTTCCCTTGCATTCACTAGAAAATCAACTAGTTTTTCTATATAATAAAGTTATCAGAAAAATTGTTCTGAATATAAAATTAGAAAAGGGGATGTCTAAGGCAGCTACTTATTAGCCTAAGTGCACTCCGCACATATTGTCGTCCGCTAGTCTTTGCCAAGAGAAAAAAGATGAAGGAGTGGTTCATTTATGAAACCAACTACTGATCGAATGCTTAATCGTATTAAAGACGTGTACATGTTTATTTTAGACAAAGGAACCGTGTCTACACAGGATTTAGTCGAAGAGTTTAGTATCACTCCTCGCACCGTTCAAAGAGATTTGAACGTGTTAGCCTTTAACGATTTGGTGATGAGTCCAAGTCGAGGCAAATGGACAACGACGAAGAAAAAAGTAAAATTGACGTCTTAGTTTTTACGTTTAACACGTAAAGCATTTTGTATTGGAAAAGAATGACCTTTCGTCGTGGTCATTCTTTTTTTGTTGTCTTGTAATTGTTGATGCCCTCATCTATTCATCAATTATGCCTAATTGCGTCCGGAATCAGCTTTGTGCTTTCATAAAGAACTCTTCAGAATAGAAATCCCCCCGCGTTTTAATCCGTTTCACTTATATGGGATTCCTGTTTATTTCCCCCCTCAATTTGCTAAGAATTACATGCATTTTTATAAACATTTTGTTCTTCAGCGTTACCCCTAAAAAATTTTTCGACTATTTACAATTGCTCAACAATCCGTTAAAATCGAAACATTCTATATTTTGGAAGGAGGATTTTCTATGAAACTTCCTAAACTGTTCCATCCACTCGTTTGGATTATTTTAGGCGGAACTATTTTCACACGCATTGCAAGTTTTATGGCGATGCCCTTTCTAGCAATTTACCTACATAATGAAATTGAAGCCTCCCCTTTACAAATAGGTTTGACGATTGGTATTGCACCATTAATCTCCACTGTAGGAGGTTTCATAGGTGGTTATTTAACAGACCGATTTGGTAGGAAAAGGATCATTTTGCTTACTATTATTGTTTGGAGTATCGTGTTCTTCGGCTTTGCAATCGCACAGACTGTTTGGGTCTTCGTAGCATTAAACGCTTTGAATGGCTTATGCCGTTCCTTCTTCGAACCTTCAACCCAAGCATTAATGATTGATTTTACTCCAGCTGACAAACGAAAAAGATTGTTTTCATTACGCTATACAGCGATTAACATAGCTACGGTGATCGGCCCCGTTATCGGTGTTTATATTTCTCAATTATCTAGCCCAAGTATCCCTTTTATGCTGACAGGAACTATGTATATTATTTATGCAGTATTTTTATTTTTCATTTTGAATCGCTATGAAATGCAACAACAAAAAGCTTCAACACAAACAAAAATAATGCAAACCTTTACAATACTATTAACAAATCGTGTACTACTAAGTTTTATTTTTGGTGCAATTTTAATAAATATTGGCTACTCTCAATTTGATTCAACACTGCCACAAATCATTGAGCTTAAAATTGAAGAAGGTGCTGAGCTTTATTCTCTCCTAATCTCATTAAATGCAGCAGTTGTATTATTACTACAATTACCGATTAGTATTCTTTCTGAACGCTTTTCATCGTCAGTTACTCTATTAGTAGGAATCTTGTTCTTGGCGTTTGGCCTTTTATTATTCGGCTTCTCAAATAATTATCCGCTGTATATTATCGCTATGATTTTCTTTACGATTGGTGAAATCTTCGCCTTTCCAACTATGAGTATCATGATTGATGAAATTGCACCTGATACACAAAAGGCAACTTATTTAGGTGCAGCCCAATTTAAAAATTTCGGAGGCTTTATTGGACCAATTATCGGTGGGTGGCTATTATCACATTATATGAATGCATTGTTTGCAGTCATCGCTGTTATAGTTTTATGCAGCTGTGTATTTTATAGATCAAAACTTAAGCCGCAACAGTAATAAAATGTAAGTAATAGGACTTTTAAAGGCGTTAATTTCAGATAAAAAATCACTCCATTTCTATAAGCGAATCTCAAGCATTTGAAAAACTTACTTGGACTCACTATTAGGAATGGAGTGAGCAATATTACAATTTATCCTTAAAAATTTTAAGTGGTTTTAGCTTTCTTCATCAGCAGCAACCTCTTCATAACTGGAGTATTGGTCTTTACCAGCATTTTTCGATTGATATAATGCCTTGTCTGCACGCTCAAATAAACTTCTTTCTGACTCATCCGGATGAATGCAAATGGCACCGCCCATACTGACTGAAAGTACAGACCATCTATCAATAGTGACTTTATCTACATACTTCAAGTGGCGAATTTTCTCCAAAATAGAATTCGCTATTTGCTGTATAGCTTCTTCCTTCGCGTCATACAAAACAACTGCAAATTCATCCCCACCAAACCTTACAACAAAGCCATTACTTTCCACTTCTTGTTTTAAAATCCTTGCTGTTTCAATCAGGATTTTATCGCCTTCACCATGTCCAAACCGATCATTGACTTGTTTAAAATTATCTAAATCTAGCAACAATAAACCAGGTTGATTCATCTTCCTTTTCTTTAATAACTTGTCCATTTTTCTAATATAGGTAGCACGATTATAGACATTTGTTAACGCATCGTATGTTGCAAGATGTATCGTTTTGGAAAGGAGTTTATTGATGACTAATAGCATTATGAAAGAAGTTACTAAGGCAATACAAAGCAATATCTGAAACTGCTTTGTATTTTTAGCTAGCGCCTTTCTTTCTGTGAAATTACCATATTTCACAAACACAACCCTTTTAGAAGATTCCCCTCGAACCGTTTCTGCTTCATATGGTAAAAAACGATACTTTTCAATATAGCCATTTTGAAACTCCTCTTGATATTCCGTTGGCTGCATCGTTTCTCTTGCTAGCTCAAAATGCTCTTGAAATTTTTTCGATTGATCCTTTACAGTTGTTTTACTGGCTTTAGAATAATCAAAGAAAACTCCCCCTGCATTTATCGTTTGTACCTCTAACAAATCAGCATATTTATCAATTAAATATTCAGAAGTCTTTTCAAAGTTAAAAGTTTGGAACACAGGATTATCAAGTAAGTCTATACCTAACTCAAATAAATATTTGTTATCAGGTGTCGCTAAATAGCTAAATTTTCGATAGCCCCCAGTAGTTGTCGAAATATCTATGCCATCACTGTAGAATTCCCCGCTTGCTCGACGTTCATCTAGTAAAGCAGAAAAACGTATGCAGCATTTTGAAAAATTTAATCCTTTATCTTTTTCAAAAGTTGTATAAATTACAGTATTTGATTGATCGAGTATGTACACATCCATGCCATGTTCGTTTTTAATCTTCTGCAAATCCCACGTCGCTATATCTGGATTTTCTCCATAATATGTAATTAGTTCCCGGAGCTCTTCTTCCATTTCGTCAGAGATATTCTTATCAAAATAATAATGGGCGTTATCTACAGTTTGCATATCTGTCAGAATATGATTTTCAATTAACTCTCTATTCAAGGCTTCTTGTTCTTCTATACCTGCCATTAGTATTTGCCTGTTGACATAAGAAATGACAGCAACCAGTACTAATGCAAAGACAATTAAAGATATTAATAATTTAATTCTCAGGTTTTTCATTAATTTGTCCTCTACTTAATTTCACCATCTTTTTTTCTGAAAGATTTAGAGATTTTTTAGTACCATAGACTAAATAGCTATTCATTAAAAGTTATATCATATTATACAGTCACTGGTATAAGTATGTATATAAAAAATACCTCGATACTAATTGTCCTTAGCATCGAGGTATTCTTTAATCCCTATTCTGTAATCCGGCTAGCTCTTCAGCAGTTAACTCTCGATATTCACCTAATTCTAGATTGTCATCTAGTTTTAGGTTACCCATCGACAGCCGCTTTAAATATGTTACACGTTTACCTACTGCCTCAAACATACGCTTCACCTGATGAAACTTACCCTCTTGAATCATTAACTCAATTTCTGATTGCTGAGCAGATTTTAATATGATGAGCTCTCCCGGTTTTGTTACATAACCATCGTCTAGCTCAACACCTTGAGCAAATTTCTCACAATCTTCATCCGTGACAATACCTTCTATTTGTGCATAATAGACCTTTGGCACATGCTTTTTTGGGGACAATAAATTGTGTGCTAATATGCCATCATTTGTTAACAGCAATAACCCCTCTGTATCTTTATCTAAGCGACCTACCGGGAACGGCTCGAAATGTTGAAGTAAAGGATCTAACAAATCAATGACGGTTTCATCCCGTAAATCTTCTGTTGCAGAAATAACTCCTGGAGGCTTATTCATCATAATGTATACAAATTCTGTATAAATAACACGTTCTCCAAAAACGGAGACATCTTGCTTTTCAGGGTCAACGTGCAATGCTGCATCCTTCACATATGCACCATCCACTGTCACTGCTTTTTGCTTTAGAAGTTGCTTAACTTCCTTGCGTGACCCATAGCCCATATTCGCCAGTAATTTATCTAATCGCATAATACCTCCTATTTCAACCCCAGTTTGTTCGTAATTCTAGTCAATCGTTCACCGAGTAGTTTTTGTGCTAAACCTAAACGTAAAGACAAATAGCCATATACGGCAACACCTACTCCAGCACAAATAACAGAATACACTAATGCGGAGAATTTACCATCTACTGGCCCCATCAATAACTCTAAAAGTTTATGAACAATTAGTACACTTACCGCCATGGCCATAGTCAAACAAGAAATAAGCATCACACGACGTATAACCATTTCCGATCTGTAGTTTAGTGTTTGTCGTAGCACAAGTATATTAATGATAATTGATACACTATAGCCAATAGCTGTAGCAAGAAGCGCACCATCCGCCTCCATCCAACGGATAAAAGGAATGTTAATGGCTAGCTTTACTAAAATCCCAGATAATAAGCTTAAGACAATCCATTTTTGGAAATCAATACCCTGTAAAAGAGCCGCTGTTACTTGGAACAATGCAAATAAAATTGCTACAGGTGCGTAATGGGCTAAAATCGTAGCCCCCATCTCACTCTCAGAATAGAGCATAAAGTATATTTCATTTGATAACAACGAGATTCCGACTACCGCTGGCAATGTAATAAAAATTAATATTTGATATGTCTTATCCATTGCATTTCGTAGTGATAAATATTCACCTTGCGTATAATATTTTGTAATCGTCGGTACAAGAGCCATCGAAAAACCTGTAGCTAGCATTACCGGAATAATGACAACCTTATGTGTTGTAAAGTTAATCATTGATAAATAACTATCTGTTACTCCCGCTAATCCAATTGATGTCATAGCTCCGTTAAATGTTAGCATATCTACTAATTGGAATAACGGATTAGCAACGCCTACAAACACCATTGGAATCGAATACGTAATAACTTCTTTATATATGTCGGACATTGGTAGCTGCTTAGACGTAACGCTTTGGCTGCGTAGTAAATCAAATTCAGGTTGGTATTTTTTCCAATAATAATAGAGTGTCAATAACCCACCAATTGCCCCGATAAATGCAGCAAATACTGCGAAGGAAATCGCCGTTTCTGGTTGCCCATTGAAAACTACTACAACTAAGAATGAACCACCTAACAACACAACAATACGAACAATTTGCTCCACTAACTGCGAAACTGCTGTAGGCTCCATTTTGTCATAACCTTGGAAAAACCCACGCCAAAGACTCATAAATGGCACGACAATTAATGCAAAGCTAACCCAGCGCATTACTGAGGCAATTTGATCAATCGTAAATGCCTGCTCATCACTTTTAATAACAAGACCCGCTATTGGCTTAGCTAGTATAAAGAGAGCAATAAACGCAGCAACACCAGTAATCAGCATAATAATTATGCCTGATTTCATCAGCTTACGACCTGACTGGTAATCACCCGCTGCATTGTATTTAGAAACAAACTTGGAAACAGCAATTGGCGCACCTGAGATGGCTATAGCCAGCATAATCGAATAGGGAATGTATGCATATTGATAGAGCGCAATATTCTCCTCACCCACAATTGCATAAAACGGAAAAATATAAATTAATCCGAGCACCTTCGATAAAAACATCCCCATTGTTAATATCGCAGTACCTTTCATTAAATTGGACATCATACCCATCCATTCATCGTAAAATCAAGATTTTCATTATCATAACACTTAGAAAAACACTTATTAAATACTTGCTGTAAAGACGCTTGCTTCGGTAGCATCCTATCTTTTTACAGGTATCTGAGTGGGTTCCCTTGCTACCCGAGTACTTTTGAGCAATTCAGGGAAACTGTTTGATTTGCAAACGCTGTCACACACAATAGCCGTCTCCTGATAGCTTAATTTCACTGATCAACAATATTCAGCAAAACTACATGAAAAGACAACATACACAAATATTAAATAAGTAAACCAACTGTAATCTTAACATATTTATAGAATACCGACGCATAAATACATTAAAAAGTTCTAGAAAAACACAGCTCAATCAAAAAAATATCGGTTGTGTCCTCCTTGTGGAAAGTAGCAGGCTCAAAATAATCGGTGGAGATTTAGAAAACCTCCACCGATTAAAGTTACTTCTCTATTACATGTCTACGAAAAATTGTTTATACCATACTAAGAATACATAAGCTGTCCAAATATAACGTCCACGATTCGCTTGTCCTTCATAGTGCTCATCTAGATAGCCTACTAATTGTTTAGTATCAAAGAATTCATTGGCAAAGTCAGTTGTAAACATTTCTTTTACCATCTTGTAATACTTTTCTTCACGTAGCCAGTGACGAATTGGCACTGGGAAGCCAAGTTTTGGACGCTTTGCCCATTCTTCAGGTAGTTCCTGATGTGCGGCTTGACGAAGAACATATTTCGTATCAATGTCATTTACGCGGTATCTCGATGGAATGTTTTTCGCTAATTCCATCACTTCTTTATCTAAAAATGGTACACGTAATTCGATAGAATGAGCCATACTCATTTTATCTGCTTTTAATAAAATATCACCTGGCATCCAAAGATTTAGATCAAGATACTGCATTTTAGTAACATCATCATCACCTGGTACTTCATCGTAAATACGTTTTGTAATCGATTTTACAGATGGACCATTTTTATAGTCTGGTTTTAAGACATTTAATGCATCTTCTTCATCCCACACAACCGCTTCTCCGATAAAGCGCTCTTCTACTGTTTGACCACCTTTAACAAGGAAGTGCGTGTATTGATTTTTAGGTAACGCCTCTGCAATACCACGTAATGCTTTACGGATACCAAATGGAACTTTCTCATATTTTTGCATTTTGCCTGAGTTTTGATACCATGAGTAGCCACCAAAGATTTCATCCGCACCTTCACCTGAAAGTACAACTGTTACATCCTTCGATGCTAACTCAGAAAGGAAGTAAAGCGGTACTGAAGATGGATTCGATTGAGGCTCGTCCATATGCCACTGAATTTTTGGTAATGCTTCAAAACACTCATCAGCTGAAATATATTTACGCTCATTTTGAATATCTAATGTATCAGATAAATCTTTTGCTAAATTTGTTTCATTAAACATATCCTCGTAGTCAGAGAAACCAACAGAGAAGGATTTATCAGGGCGTAATAATGAAGTAATATAACTTGAATCAATACCACCTGATAAGAAAGAACCAACCTTTACATCACTTATTTGATGCGCATCTACTGATTCTCTTACTGTCGTACGAATTTCTTCTACATATTTTTCAATTGGAGCTTCTTTTGCATGGAATTTTTTATCCCAATACTGCACAATTTTCTTTTGCCCATTTTGAATAAGCATATAGTGTGCGGGTTGTAATTTGTACACACCTTTAAAGAACGTTTCGTCCATTGAAGAATATTGGAACGTTAAATAAGGACGTAGCGCATTTTTATTTAATTCTTTAATAAATGCTGGGTGTGGTAAAAATGATTTAATTTCTGAACCGAAAATAAAAGTACCATCTGTTGTATTTTCTGTATAATACAGTGGCTTAATACCAAAACCATCACGAGCGATGAATTGTAAATCATTCTTTTTATCCCAAATACAGAATGCGAACATTCCGCGAAGTTTTTTGACAAAATCTACTCCGTATTCAACATAACCATAAATAATAACTTCACTATCAGAGTGTGTTTTAAAATTGTGTCCTTTTGCAATCAAATCAGCACGTAACTCTTGGAAATTAAAAATTTCTCCATTAAATACGAGAACGATATTACCATCCGCACTGTATAACGGTTGATTTGCCACGTCTGATAAGTCGATAATACTTAATCGACGGAATCCTAAAGTTACTTTATCGTCACTGTGAATCCCGCCACTGTCTGGTCCACGGTGAATAATTGTATTCATCATATTTTCGATCGTTTGATGATGATCGATCACATTTGTTCCATTAATATAGCCTATAAATCCGCACATTCTATTTTTCACCTCATAATTTAGTGCATAACCTTTACCATAATAGCATGAAAAGACATTCATTTCATGCAGACAATACAGATAAAGCAAAACTTTCATCAGTGAGGTTATTCTACACCGATTATTCGTTCAACCAACTAGACTTTATCTCTCTTAAAAACACTTCAATTTTCTAATTTCCATCTAAAATTTACACATGCAAGCTTATCACCATAACGTGGGGTTGATTTCCGTTCCGACTCGGCGCTTTGATGCTGACGCTTCGCTTTCGCACAGATAAAACATTTGCCGCTGTCGCTTCGCTTTCGCGCAGATATAACATTTGCCGCTGTCGCTTCGCTTTCGCGCAGATATAACATTTGCCGCTGTCGCTTCGCTTTCGCGCAGATAAAACATTTGTTGCTGTCGCTACGTTAGCACTACGCTTTCGCACAGAGCAAAGCTTCCTGGGGGAGTCCGATGAGCCGCGTTGCTCGCTCCAGGGTCTCGGGCCTACACAATGTAGGTCACGAAGGCGTTATCACAGGACGTGATGCTCTTAGGCTTTGTTCCTCTATCGCTGATCCCCAAGGAGTCGCCCAGTCTCCACTCCAATCAACTTATATACATAGCATATGTTTAAACAAATGTTATTTCCACCTTTTGATGACAAGCCACTGCATTAAAGTAGAAGATAGAAAATTATAAAACACTTTTGTGTTATTTTCAATGTGAAAGAAGCCCCTCTATATAGACTTCATGTATAATAGGAAAGATTCCTAATTTGAAGAGAAAGTGAGTTTTAATATATGTACGATGTTATCGTTATCGGTGGTGGCCCATCAGGTTTAATGGCCGCTATCGCTGCTGGTGAGCGTAAAAAGAAAGTACTATTGCTAGAAAAAGGGACAAAGCTCGGTAAAAAATTGGCCATTTCTGGCGGTGGTCGTTGTAATGTTACCAATCGTTTACCTATAGAAGAAATAGTCAAACACATCCCTGGAAATGGTCGTTTTCTTTACAGTCCTTTTACGGTTTACAACAACGAAGATATTATTGCATTTTTCGAAGGACTTGGCGTTGCATTAAAGGAGGAAGATCATGGGCGTATGTTCCCCGTGTCTAATCGCGCTCAAGATGTGGTCGATACTCTTATTCGTCAACTTCAGCGGCTACATGTTGAAGTACGCTTAAACACACCAGTTAATAAGCTTCTTATGGATGAGGACAAAATTCTCGGTGTACGCCTTACAGATGGTACTGAAATTCGCAGTGAGGCCGTAATCATTGCAGTTGGTGGAAAAGCTGTTCCACAAACAGGTTCGACAGGAGATGGTTATCCATGGGCAGAACGTGCTGGTCATACAATCACAACACTTTTCCCTACTGAGGTCCCTGTTATATCAAAAGAGGATTTTATACAGGCTCGTGAACTACAAGGGCTAGCGTTACGAGATGTCGCTGTTTCCGTTTTAAACAAAAAGGGCAAGGTACTTATAACCCATCACATGGATATGCTATTTACGCATTTCGGAATAAGTGGCCCTGCTGTGTTACGCTGTAGTCAATTTGTCGTTAAAGAATTAATGAAAACAGGTTACGAGCCTGTGACAATGCGTATTCAAACACTTGTTGATTATAATGAAGAAACGTGCCTGCAATATTTAAACAGACTTATTAAAGAAGACCCGAAAAAAGCGGTGAAAAATGTGTGGAAAGGAATTGCGCCTGAACGCTGGTTGTTATTTTTATGTGAACGTGCGGATATCGATGTACAAATGACAGGCATTGAATTATCACAGGAAAAAATTCGCAACTTAGCTAGACTACTCGTCAACTTCACAATGTCGGTTAGTAGTACGCAATCTCTTGAAAAAGCATTTGTCACTGGGGGTGGAGTTTCTGTTAAAGAGATTGAACCAAAGACAATGGCCTCGAAGAAAAAGGATGGGTTATTTTTCTGCGGAGAAATCCTTGATATTCACGGCTACACAGGTGGCTATAATATAACGTCTGCACTCGTTACAGGACGTATCGCAGGGATGAACGCAGCACTGTAATATTACTGTATCGCGGACTTCTATCAGCGAACTTTCGGGAGTTATCGGCGATTTCCTGCAAGTTATCAGCGATTCTGGACTTTTATCAGCGATTTCCTGTAAGTTATCAGCGATTCTGGACTTTTATCAGCGATTTCCTGTAAGTTATCAGCGATTCTGGGCTTTTATCAGCGATTTCCTGTAAGTTATCAGCGATTCTGGGCTTTTATCAGCGATTTCCTGTAAGTTATCAGCGATTCTGGACTTTTATCAGCGATTTCCTGTAAGTTATCAGCGATTCTGGACTTTTATCAGCGATTTCCTGTAAGTTATCAGCGA